>DATAIA010000288.1:0-4359 GCA_036262895.1 Xanthobacteraceae bacterium | reverse complement strand
ATCCACGAACAAGTACACGCTGACCTTCAATATCGAAGAGGGCCCGCGTTATGACTTCGGTCCGGTCAGCGTCCAGTCGACCGTTGAGGGTGTCGACGCCCAGCAGCTTCAGTCGCTCGTCGATACGCGGGAAGGCCAGGTCTACAGCGCCAAGGAAGTCCAGAAATCCATCGAGGCGATTTCGGATCAGGTTGCTTCGGCCGGTTATCCCTTCGCGCGCGTCACGCCGCGCGGCAACCGCGATCTGAACAACAACACGATCGGCGTCGAATACCTGGTCGACCAGGGCGAGCGCGCTTATGTCGAGCGTATCGAAATCCGCGGCAACAGCCGCACGCGCGATTACGTTATCCGCCGCGAGTTCGATCTCAGCGAAGGCGATGCCTTCAATCAGCAGATGATTACCCGCGCAAAGCGCCGTCTTGAGGCGCTCGGCTACTTCTCCTCGGTCAACATCTCGACCCAGCCGGGCAGCTCGCCCGACCGTGTTGTCATTGTTGTCGATGTGCAGGATCAGTCGACCGGTTCGTTCGGTATCGGCGCCGGTTATGCGGCTGGCGGCGACGGCCTGCTGCTCGAAGCTTCGATCGAAGAAAAGAACTTCCTCGGCCGCGGTCAGTACATCCGCGTTTCGGCCGGTGGCGGTGAGGAAGGCTCGCGCTCCTACGGTATTAACTTCACCGAGCCCTATTTCCTCGGTTATCGCCTAGCTGCCGGTTTCGATGTCAATCACAGCGAGACGTCGAGCAACGACAACTACGATTACGAAGAAACCAGTGGTGTCCTGCGCGTAACGGCGCCGATCACCGAAGATCTGGCAACGACGTTCCGCTATAACTACAAGCAGATGAAGTACGATTCCAGCGGAAGCAGTCTGGACGATTTGTCCGCTACCTATCAAAACCTGGTCAACGAAAGCCCGTGGACTCGGTCTTCCATATCGCAGACGCTGACCTACAATACGCTGGACGATACCGTCCTGCCGCGTGAAGGTATCTATGCCACTGCGACGCAGGAAATTGCAGGCCTGGGCGGCGACTCCCAGTACTACAAGATCTACGGTAAGGCCCGTTACTACCACCTGCTCGCTGACGATGCCGACATCATCGGCTCGGTCTCGGCTTCAGCTGGTTATGTCGTTGGCTTCGGTGATCACCTGAACGTCTTCGACCAGTTCACGCTGACTAATTCCGATATCCGCGGCTTCGAGAACAAGGGCATCGGCCCGCGCATCACCAGCCCGGACGATCCGCTCGGTGGTACGACCTACTTCACCGCTTCTGCCGAAGCGACGTTCCCGATGCCGGGCTTCCCGCGTGACTTCAACCTGCGCGGCGCAGTCTTCGCGGACGCCGGTACGCTGTTCGGCAATGATGTCGAGCTTCTCGGCGCGGATACCGAAGAAGGTGATGGTTCGTCCCTGCGCGCTTCGGTCGGTGTCGGTGTGATCTGGCAGTCGCCCTTTGGTGCGTTGCGTGTCGACTATGCGATCCCGGTCTTGAAGGAAGACTTCGACAAGACTCAGCGCTTCAAGTTTGGCATTAACAACCAATTCTGATATCGGCAGTCCGGAACTGTAAATTTCAATTCCGTTCTGGAGTTTTGCCGATGGAGCAAAATACTTTTTTTCTGCCCCATGAAGGCGTGAAGCTCGTTGAGTTGGCGCAATTTCTTGGGGCGGAACTTGCCAATTCCGCTCATGGCGATGTCATCGTCCGTTCGGTCTCGCCGATCGCGAGAGCGCAAGCGGGAGATATCTGTTATATCCTCTCACGCCGTAATCTTGACGAGTTCTCGACCTGTTCGGCATCGGCGGTGATTTGCGACAAGGCGATGGCCGGGTTCGTGCCGTCGAATATCCCGGTCGTGATCTCATCCAATCCACATGCAGCCTTTGCTATGGCCGGCGGATATCTTTATCCCGCAGCGCTGAAGCCGGTGACGTTTTCCTCCGGCGAGACGGAGATTGCGCCAAGCGCGATCATCGATCCGACCGCACGCCTCGAGAAGGGCGTGATCGTCGAACCGATGGCGATCATCGGCCCCGGAGCGGAAATCGGCGAAGGAACGCGCATCGGCGCGCAATCGATCATCGGTCCGAACGTCAAGATTGGCCGAAACGGCTCGATTGCGACGGGCGTGAGCATTCTCTGTGCGCTTATCGGCAATGGTGTCATCATCCATAACGGCGTGCGCATCGGTCAGGACGGCTTTGGTTACGCACCTGGCCCGCGTGGCATGATCAAGATCGTGCAGATTGGCCGGGTGATTATCCAGGACAATGTCGAGATCGGTGCCAATACCACGATCGACCGCGGCGCCATGGACGATACCGTCATCGGCGAGGGAACCAAAGTCGATAACCAGGTCCAGATCGGCCACAATGTCCGCATCGGCCGTCATTGCGCCATCGTTTCGCAGGTCGGCCTTGCCGGCAGCACGATTGTCGGCGATGGCGTGCAGATCGGTGGACAGGTCGGCCTGAAGGGGCATATCACCATTGGAGACGGCGTACAGATCGCTGCAAAGAGCGGTGTGATGACCGACCTTGCTGCGGGCGGCCGCTATGGCGGAATACCGGCGCGTCCTCTAAATGATTATCTGAAAGACGTTGCCCAGATCATGGCAAAATCTGGAGTGCGCGGAAAAAAGGGAGCCAAGAATGACTGAGGAAACAGCCAGCACGCTTTCTTCGGCAGACATCATGGAAATCATGAAGCTGTTGCCGCACCGCTATCCGTTTTTGATGGTCGACAAGATCATCAATATCGACGGCGACAATGCAGCCGTAGGCATCAAGAATGTCACGGTCAATGAGCCTCATTTCACCGGTCACTTCCCTGAAGCACCGATCATGCCAGGCGTACTGCTTGTCGAAGGCATGGCGCAGACGGCAGGCGCGATCTGCGCCAAGAAAGAAGGCCAGACCGGCAACCTCGTCTACTTCATGACGATCGACAATGCCCGCTTCCGCAAGCCGGTCGTGCCGGGCGACCGCGTTGAATATCACGTGCAAAAAATCAAGCAGCGCGGCAATATCTGGAAATTCCATTGCGACGCAAAGGTCGAGGGCGCGCTCGTCGCCGAGGCCGATATCGGCGCGATGATCGTACGTAAGGACAATGCATGAGCATGATTGCCGAAAGCGCCAGAATTCATCCCATGGCCGTTGTCGAGGACGGTGCCACGGTCGGTGAAGGCGTGGTGGTCGGCCCTTTTTGCCATGTTGGCCCCAAGGTCACGCTTCAAGACAATGTTGAACTGATCAGCCATGTGGTTGTACTCGGTCTGACGACCGTTGGTGCCGGTACGCGTATATTTCCTTCGGCCGTCATCGGCGGAGACTCCCAGAGTGCCCGTCACAGTCACGTTGATACGACCTTGATCATCGGCCGCAACTGCACCATTCGCGAAGGCGTCACGATGAACACCGGCACCGTCGAGCATGGCGGTTCGACCGTCATCGGCGACAACAGCCTTTTTCTCGCCTATTCGCATGTCGCGCATGATTGCCGGGTCGGCAACCATGTCATCATGTCCAACAATGTCATGCTGGCTGGCCACGTTGCGATCGGCGATCACGCAATCATCAGCGGTGGCGCGGCTGTGCACCAGTTCACCCGTGTCGGCAAATACGCCTTTGTCGGCGGTCTGTCCGCCGTGAGTTACGATGTCATTCCCTACGGTATGCTGAATGGCAATCCGGGCATCCTGAGCGGCCTCAACGTCGTCGGCATGACACGCGCCGGCGTTGATCGCGCTGTCATTCATACCGTTCGCCGTGCCTACAAGGCGATCTTCGAGGGTCCCGGCTCTATCCGCGAGAATGCCGCCCAAATTCGTGACGAATATGCCAATTGCGAGCAGGTGGTCGAGATCCTCGATTTCATCGCGGCCGAGAGTGATCGCGCGCTGTCTTCGCCGAGCCGGGGACAGAAGGGCTGATCGGTGGCTTCTGCTGGTGACACCGCTGAAGGCCGGCTGGCGATTATTGCCGGCGGCGGCCTCCTGCCGTCCTATGTCGCCGAGGCCGCACGTTCTGCCGGCGAAAACCCTGTCATCGTTGTCCTGAAGGATGAGGGCGACCGTCGCTGGGACGGTTTCGACCATGCCACAATCGGTATCGGTGATTTCGCTGCCCTGGATAGGCTCTTCAAGAAATATCGCATTGACCGCGTCGTCATGTCGGGCAGCGTGCGCCGTCGGCCGGAATGGCGTGAGGTGCGGCCGACACTGCGCATACTGCGCAAGGTTCCCTCGGCCATCCGCACGCTTCTGTCTGGTGGAGACGACACGGTTCTGCAGATGGTCATCAAGCTGATCGAAGGCGAGGGATTGCGCGTGGTCGGCGCGCACGAG
>DATAIA010000287.1:0-3329 GCA_036262895.1 Xanthobacteraceae bacterium | reverse complement strand
TCAGGCGGCAGTCGGCCAGTTCCGGACGGTCGACCCGTCGGGCAGTCGGATATTCGAACGACCGATGAGCGCCGTAAGCAGCCCGTTTGCCTATGGGCGCCCACCGTCCGATTTTCGACATTCGCATAGGGGCTTGCGGCGCGAGACTTCAATCCCGCTCCGGCGCTCCTAGGGGGAAGATGGACCGGAACGGCCGTGCCTCTTCCACCGCCCGTGCGAAGGACGGCCGGGCAAGCAACCGCGCACGGTAGGTGCGCAGCAAAGGAAAGGCCCCAGAAATCCGCCGCGTCCAGTCAGCGTAGAACAGCGCGGGTGCGGCCGCGCAGTCCGCCAGCGTGAAGTCTGCGCCGGCGGCCCAGGCCCGGCCTGCAAGCTGCCCTTCGAGCCAGGCGTAAGCGAGTTCCAGCTTTTTTGCCGCAAGAGCCAGTCCTTCCTGGCGCTTCACCGGATCACCCGTCAGGGCACCGTCTACGGCGTGCTGCACCGGGCTCATTACGTGCAGGTCGAAGAAGCGATCGAGGAAACGCACGTCCAACGCGGCCATCGGGTCTGCGGGCAGCATGCGCACCGGCCCGGGATGCGCGAGTTGCAGGTATTCAATGATGATGCTCGTCTCGGCGATGCTGCGCTCACCGTCCACCAGCAGCGGGAACTTGCGCAGGGGCCAGCGCCGCAGCCACTCGGCCGAGTGCTGCGGCGTATCCGGCCCGAGGCAGCGGAACTCGAAGGGCGTGCCGTTCTCATACAGCGCGATGAGCACCTTCTGTGTGTAGGACGAGAAGGGATGACCATAGAGCGCGAGCGACATCTTGAGACCTCCCAATTCAGACTGATTGAGATTTGCAGTGGTTAAACCATGCACCCGCCACTTGCACATTGCAAGTTGTCCCGACTTTGAAGCGAACCGCACGCCATGCGCCCATGCGCAAATATCTGCACGACGTGCCAGTTCGATGCTCAGGTTACTTTTTTTCAGTGCCACGGGTAGTGGCGGCGGCATTGGAGTGGTGTTTGATTTCAGAAGAAATGCGCTCCCTTACAACGCCAATCGCCTGCTTGAGTGCGTAAAGGTCCCGAAAATAGCGCTTTGGCATTCGAATCTGACTGGCATGCGCATCGATGTTCTCGATTTCCTGTTCCCATCGGGCGATCTGGTCGCGGGTTGGCTGCCGGTTAGCCCATATTTCGTCATCCAGCAGTTTGAGCTCCCCATAGCAGACAAGCAGCCTCTTTTTCAAATGGGCCGCCGCCATACTTGGCAACGCCTGCAACAAGCCTAGGAGCAGAGCTGCGAAAGGGACCAAAACGAGCAGGCGTCTTTCGATAAAGCTGGCTAACCAGAACGGCAGGTAGCGCTGCAGGAAGGGACGGCCGGATCTGAAATAGCGTGTGCTTTCGTCCGCGATGGGAAACTCCTCGGTGTTCAGGTTGGGAAACGTTCCGATCGGGGTGAAGTAGTCCTCGCGGCCGTGGACCGTTTTGGCTGCATCAAGTAGCAGATAGACGAAGGCAGGATGAATCGTGTCCCTCGCCACGAGCAGAGCCGTGGCGGCTAGCAGGGTGACGTCTGCCCGCGGACGATCGTCGGCGACGCTGGTTGAGGCGCGCGGATACACGATTTTGGATAGAGATGGAAACTTCTGCGCGAGGGCGTCTGCTTGCGCGAAGCTCATGAGCTTCAAATCGCTGTTCAGCAATGTTCGCTGCATCGGAGCGTCGGGCCGGCCAATGAAAAAAGCGGCATCCAGCTCCCCATGCTCGAGGCGATGATATGCCGTGGCCGCATCCATTTGCTCCAGGATCGTATTGTCCCGTGTGATGCCGCTATCGCTGAGCAAGACACGGGAGACGTTGAGCAGCCCGCTACCGGGCACGCCTATGCCTACCCTTTTGCCGCGCAGTTGTGACAATCGGTCAACAATAGTTTCGCCACGATAGAACACCCAGATTGGCTCATAGGAGACGGCGGCGATGGTCTGCAGGTGATCCGTTTCTTTCGACCTCGTCGTGCCCGACTGAATGAAGCCCACTTCGTACTTGCCGTCCGGCTTCGTCAACCGCTCGTAATTTTCGACCGAGCCGGACGAGCTGCGGACATCTAGCGTGATCCCGTCGCGCTTGAGGATCGCGGCGTAGCGATCGGCAAAGTCGCGATAGATGCCGTTGTCAGCGCCCGTTGTAATGACGATTGTATGGCGCAAGGCAGGCTGAATGACGCTAGCGAACACCCATCCTAGCCCGGCCAATATCAATGCAGCACCGGCAACGAGAAGGTACCAGTGTGCCGGTGACGCGGATGTTTTCTGGTGCCGGCGAAGCGCTCCGTTATCTCTGGGCATCGTTGGACCTTCCCTCATCGGGCCTCATGTGAGTGAAGTCGTACCTGGATGAACATCGCAGGGTGCAAAGCGGTTTCGGCCTCTTGACTGCCAGCATTCCGCACATCCTGAACTTCGAGAAAATCTAACTGTTCGTTTAAGCCGCGGACCTACTACCACACCCTAGGTCGGATGGCGTCCATGGACAGCTCGGTGACGCAGAGACTCGCGACTTTTGGGGCGACTGATAAATTAACGAAGGCTCGCCCAGTGTTGGGAAGAAGCAATTCGTCAGAGTAAAAGATGCCGGGAAACGGCATTGCCCAAAAGCACTCCCCAATTACGATTACTACGACTCAGGCCAGCAGCGCACCGACAATATCTACCATCACAATGTCGCGACAGCATTCGCGAGGCGATCAGCCGCCTGGCCGGGTCGACCATAGCCCGCCGTTCACTGACGCGCACGATGGGCAAGCTACCGGCCAGGTGTTCTTGATCTTTGTGCTGGCTGCGTCCGCACGGCTGGGCTGTTTTTCATGGCAACGTCACTGGCATGCATTGCGCAAGCAGCGAAGACGACGGAAACGCCAAGCGCCAGAAACAGCGATTTCATGATGCCCCACCGAGAGAAGGACCGGCCGATTGCGGGCCGTCGAGGAACTTCCGAGTTTGGCCAATTTCCGACGTTCAATACGCGTGGCCCATTTCGAGCGCGCATTAGTCATTTGCCCACCGAGGTGCGCTTCGAGAGCCAATACCGGTGTCGTCGATTAGCTTTTGGCTTTGGACTTGTTCAGGTTCACGGCGGCACAGACTAGAGTCTTCAACGCTTCCTCGTCTATCTTCTCGCCCTCGTGGAAGTCGATAGCGCGCCTTGTGTTCCCGTCAAGGCTGGAGTTGAAGAGGCCCGAAGGATCTTTGAGAGCCGCCCCTTTGGCGAAGGTCATCTTCACGACGTTCTTGTAAGTCTCGCCTGTGCAAATCAATCCGTCGTGCGACCACACCGGA
>DATAIA010000286.1:0-5334 GCA_036262895.1 Xanthobacteraceae bacterium | reverse complement strand
GAGGCCGCCCTGGAAGGCGGCCTTGTGTTTGCGATTTCGGCGAAAAACTCAACTAATGATGTACCCACGCCCCAGCGCAAGTCGGACCGTAATTCTCATCTTGTAGGGCTGTTGCGGCAGATCGCTGAGCGACCATGCTTGAGTAACGACCGGCATAAAACCGGACGCACTGAACAGAACAGTATCTTCCGGTACGGCCGCCAGCGAAGCATTGAGTATCTTGGCTGAATATGGCTGCTGGGCGCCATTGAAGCTGTACGTCCACGGATCAGGCTGGGCGGCAAGAGCGGAAAAGGTCGTGAAGATTGCTGGCCCGCCATCAGTCGATGGTGGAGAGTCGACGGGAACGCTCGTAATCGCTGGGTTGAGCAGCTTCGGTGAGTGCGGCTGTTGCGCGCCGGCGAAGGCATAAATCCAGGCATCGGGTTGTGCAAACTGCGCGCCTGCCGTGATCTCAACGTAGGGGCCGCCCAGTTCAAACGGCGGCGTATCGACTTGCACCGCCGTGATTGATGGGTTGAGGCGCGCCGGCGCGTAGGGTTGGGCCGTTCCCGAGAATGCGTAGGACCACGGGTCAGGTTGATTGACGGCGGCAAACTCAGACACCAGCGCGTAATAGCCTTTGAATGCGGGCGGCGGTGCATCCTGCTGGTTCGCAATGATAATCGGATTGAGTTTAAGCGCGGCGTAGGCGCCAAACGATCCGGGAATGACATACGCCCACGGATCGGGCTGGCTCGCCAGAGAGGCCTCAATGGCGGAAAGTCTCTCGCGCTGAAGCCCGGCGGGCGGGCGGTCCAATGACTGACCAGGAATACCGGGCGCACGGATCGCGCCATAGAATTGCGCGGTTCCAGTGAACTCATAGGCCCACGGGTCAGGCTGATTGGCGGCAATCGCTCCCGCCATGACTTGCAGGCCGCGCAGCCCAAAGATCGGATTGCTCGGCAGCGTCGTAACCGCGAGCTTGGACGGGGTGTAGGGTTGCCAGCCCCCGGCAAATTCATAAACCCACGGGTCCGGCTGACTGATCGTCGCGAGTTCCAGGACTAGCGCAGCGGGTCCTTTGAACGCCGGAGGCGGCGGGTTGACCGGAGCCCCCGTTATCGAAACATGGAGCTTAGCTGCAGTGTAAGGTTGCGTCGAACCTTCAAACACATAAACCCATGGGTCGGCTTGCGTGATCGTCGCAAGCTCTTGGGCGATCTGATACTTACGCCGGTCGATTGGCGTGGGCCCGATGGATTGGCCTGGAATTCCCGGCGCCTCGCGGAACTGCGCATAGGGCTGCAAGCCGCCAGAAAATACAAACGGCCAGGTTTCAGGCTGCGACAGCATCAAATTTTCGATCAGCGATGCCTTATTTGATGCAGCCGGCGGATTATCGATCCGCGGCACGGTCAAGGACGGCGCCAGTTTCCGAGGCGCATACGGACCAAGTGATCCGGCCTCAAAAAATACCCATGGATCGGGCTGCGACAGCATCGCGGCTTCCGCCATCAACTGCTCACGTCTTGGATCAAATGAAATGACATCAACCGATGGCGCCGTGAGATGGCCCGGTGGAGCATAGGGTTGCGCTCCACCGGTATAGGCTGACGGGGAGACGGTGAACTGTGATGTATCCGTGGGCATCATGTTTCAACCATTCCCCGGTCCCAGCAGAGTAACTACAAATGAGTAATTTCACGGCCTCATGGTTCGAGACGCCATGCTACGCATGGCTCCTCACCATGAGGGGACAGGGTATTCCTCATAGTGAGGAGCTCGCTGCAAGCGGGCGTCTCGAACCATGAGGCCGTCCAGACATCGATCTCGGGCAAACCCGAGAGCGATGTGCCTGTCTCAAAACCGGAGGCAATCAAATGCGATCGCCCTCCCGACCGTAGCTATCAGCCCTTGATTTCGTCATTGAGGACGATGGCTTCGCTGCCATCCTCAAGCTTGACAACAGTCTTGGCGATCGCTGGATTGAAAGCCTCACCGTCCTCTTCGGTCACGGCGCGGACACGCTCGCACGCCTGACCGTCATACTTCGCGGTCTGGGTGCGGACTGAACAGATAATATTCCCCATAGGTACCTCGTCTTGTTTGGGATGATGAGATCAAACAAACGGAAGCCTCTGAATGAGAGGCTCCCGAATGTCAGCCGTTAGACTTCGCGGAACACCAGGCCGAAGGCCCAGTTGGTCAGCGTGGCGGGAGCAACGGGGAAGAACATGCCCAACCCTTGAGCAAAACCAGCATTCATGATGCGGGTTTCCGCAGGCGTTGGAATGTGCAGCCAGCCATTGAGAACGTTGAACGCATCATCCCAAACCGGGGTTTTGACGCCTGCACCTTCAGCCGATGCGTTGATGCCAGCCGTTCCGGCCGCGCCCGCGGCGCCGCCGGTAATCACGGACGCGTTCGGATCGGCCGGTTTGAGCTTGACCGGGGTCGATGCGGTCAAAGTGGGAAACGCCGACGCCTGCGTTTCAAGCTGGATACGCTGCTGAGCCGATGTTGCGTTGGCGGATTGGCCCACCCAGAACCGCAAAAACTCCAGGTTCGGGTTGGGAGCAGCAGGTGGGTTCACGAACACAAGGGTGGTCGCGCCAGCAACGGTCACGCCGCCGCTGGAAACAGAAAATTCACGCATGGAAGGGTGTTCCTTTTGCGAGTGAGTCGCCTCACGACGACGGTGTTGCCTTGCCCAAGGGCACGAGGGCGATCCGACAAGCGTCGGAAACGAAAAAAGCCACGCAAAACCTGCGCGGCTTTGAGAAACTCGTATATTTTATGCTGTCAGACGAAGGTGCGCCCGTTCCAGGTGCGCCAACCGTCAGAGCCCCAAATTCTCACCTTGCCCTTGCGAAATTCGATCTTGCGGGCGAACTCGCCTGTTTTCCGGCCGTTGCGCACCACGTCATATTCGTGCTTCCCGCCGCGCCACTCTGCCTCGCTGTAATCGAATCCGAGCGTCCAAAGTGCGTTTTCATTATCTCGGATCACAAGCGCGGGAGGAATCTCGACGTAAGGTTCCGTGATCGGCATATGCGGCCCTTGCGGGGCCATAAAATTGAATTTTTTCAGATTGTAATGTGGAGCTAACTGCATCTGTCCTCTCGAATGTCATCTCGAAACCAGCAGCGAAACAGTCAAGCGCGAAATGCCTGATGGATTGTTGACAACAAAGGCGAGAAAATCGCCAGCGTTTAGCATGGTGTTCCAACTTGCCAACGCTGTATCCTGAAAAGTCTGAGATGCATTCAGCGCCGGAAGGTTTCCGCCCGTGATACTGTTGGCAATAACCGGCGGCAGGCTGGCAAATGGCGCGCGCCAGATATCGACCGAACACGCCCCCACGGCATCAGCGACAAGCGTAATGCGTTGGATCGTGCATGCGAATGGAACCTCCAACGGGCTTCCCATCTGGCCCGCCACGAGCGGCTGCCCCATGCCATCCAGCGTATATTCGATGGCCGCATTTCCCAGCTTCCCTGGACTGCCCGATAGTGAAATAGTCCAATTCACATGCGTCCCAGAGCCACTGGCCTGCGCCACATTCACAACAAGGCTCGATCCCGTATAACTTACGATCTGACCAAGCATGAAATTGGTCGGATTCGACGCTTCCGAGATCATTAGATAATTCCCAGGTGACCACATCTTCCCGGGATTCACGGCGAATGTTTGCACACCAAGTCCGATCGTTACCGGCGTGCTTGATGTGTCGCTAAAGAGCGACCCACCAACGGCAGACAACGTCATGACGTTGTACTCTCCGGTCATCGGGTCAAACACCCAGACCTGTTTTGCCGTTGGATTATTCAGGACAGTAATATCAGCCAGCGCAGCGAAATCCGGCTCAATCGTCCAGATGCCGCGCTCTTTAGAAACTTTTATCCCGCCAGTCCCGAACGTACTAACCGGAAAATTCGCAGGAGCATTTATTTTTAAACGCTGTAAAGTCATTGCGTTACGATCCCATCTGCAATCGGCAAAGTGCCGAGAATTAGCTGCCGGGTTTCATCGTTGATGGTGATTGTGGCGCCGATCTCGTAGTTCTTGGCCGGCAAGCATCTCAGCAGCGATTTTCCGATAGAGATCTGAAACGCGCCGGTGTCGATAATGCCGATCGCCCCATTTGCGGTTGTCGCTGATATGACGATTCTGTCGCTGATCGGATCGCGCACCTCGACGACTATCGATGCGCCGCTGATATCGATGCTTTCGCCGGTATCCTCATCCATGACCTCGATAAGCTGGACCCAATCCTCGCGGTTAGAGACTGGATCGAGTATTCCGCTAAAGTGCATATGATCTCCTGGGAAATAAAAAAGCCGCCGGAAGGCGGCTAGTGGGCTATTGACACTCGGTTGCACCTACCCCAAGGTTCGCGCCTTTTATGAAGAGGCCAACGAATGGAAATCTGCGGAGACCATAAGCTGTCGTTTCGGGACAGAATCCTATATCTGCTCCAAAACGCACGCCGAAACTTCTCAATTTCAAGGGCGCAGTCAGAAGCGTTTAATCCGCCTAAAGTCTATGTTGAGACCGTCCTCAGAAGGTCTCCAAGCCGCCTGTTGGCTGATTTATTCCTCGAACATGAACTCTCGAAACTTAATCAAAATTCGTTGAACATCCTCGAAATTGGTTGTGGAAGTGGGTCGATGGCTCGCAAGCTTTCCCTTCTTGGGTATACCGGATCATATGTCGGAATAGACGTTAGTGATAATCGGTTTGACCGGTCAATCGATTGCAATCTTGAAGTCTCACTAGTTCGAACCGATGCTCATGATTACGTTCCAGATAAGACACTAGATCTCATCATTTCATTCTCGGCACTGGAGCACATCCCCAGAGAGGATGCATTGCTGCGCCGATTACGTAAACACATGAAAGACGGCGGCACAGAAATTCACATCGTACCCGGCGCATCGGCTCTGATTACATACCTCTGGCATGGATATCGCCAGTATGGCATCCTTGCTATTCGCGAAAGACTCGGAGAAGGCCAAGTTATCCGTCTCGGTGGTTTCGGGAGCTTGTTAGTGCATTTTTGTACGATAACGATTCCGGAGATAATATTCGGTTTCCGGTTTAGACGATTGGCACCACTATGGTATGACCGCTTGGTAGTGGCTGGCCTCATGATCGACAGAGCACTCCCACTACTGCCAACAGGGCTTGCCTTTGTGCGAACCAACAGACAATAGAAATTTTTAAAGCTTGATAAACCAGGCGCCGAGAGCGAACGGCGACATGTTATTGTGCGATTTTCCGCCGCCGGAGTTTTCTGACTTATCGAGTGTTCCATCAGATTTCTTGACGCGGACTCCAGTGGTGGTT
>DATAIA010000285.1:0-3239 GCA_036262895.1 Xanthobacteraceae bacterium | reverse complement strand
CCGAGATCTGGGCTCGAACGCCCCATGCGGTCGCAGTTCGCCATCAGCGAACTGTTTAGGGTTCTGGTGTCGACGAGGAACCAAGGGCGTCCTCCGTCGGCGTGGGTGGATTGCCGCCGGGCCAACATGACCGACGTATTCATATCGTTGTGACAAATGCCGAAAAACGTTCGAGCGGACCGAGAGCATTTCCGAGCATGAGAAACGCAAGCCGTTGTGCCCGATTTGTGGCAGCAAAAAGGTGGCCGCTCTACCTGCTCGTGTCTACGTTGTGACTTCGAAAAAGAGCTGATTGCCTCGGTCGCGTTGAGCAGCGAAGTTCGAGGCATCGAGCAAGGAACCGACGCCGGCGATTAAGAGGATCCCATGCAGATCTCCGAGATACATGATTATGCAAGGCAACTGCTGAAGCTGCACGGAGACAAGGCTCGCGTCGTAGCAGCACAGAAAGTAATCGAAAGTGCAAAGCGCGGCGACCGACGTGAAGCCGAGGATTGGCGGCGAATTGGCAACGCACTTGCGGAGATGAGAGGGCCGCACGTGAGCTGATCTACGCCCTCTCGAGGGTCAGAGGCGGAACGGCGCTTCAGACCATCTTGCTGAGTATGCTCTTCATCTCTTCGAACGAGAACGCTCGCAAGGTTTCGGATCGGACGTTGCCGCGTGAACAAACGCTCAAGGATAGCGCGGTCGCGCTCTCGTCGTGGCTGCGCTGATGCGGTGATGCGACTTAGACGTCGTAATACAAAAAGAACTCGTACGGATGTGGGCGCAAGCGAATTTCGTCGATCTCGCGCGACCGCTTGTAGCTTAAGTGGGTATCGACGACGTCTCTAGTGAATACGTTCCCCGCAAGAAGAAACTGATGATCGCCCTCAAGCGCGTCAAGCGCTTCGTCGAGAGTTCCCGGGGCTTTGGGCACTCTGGCCATCTCCTCAGGCGGCAGGTCGTAAAGATTCTTATCGATCGGATCACCCGGGTCTATCCGAGACTGAATTCCATCAAGTCCTGCCATCAGCATCGCGGCAAAGCACAGATAGGGATTTGCGGCCGGGTCAGGGCATCGAAACTCCACCCGCTTTGCCTTGGGGTCTGTCGTGTACATTGGAATACGGCAGGCGGCCGAACGATTACGCTGTGAATAGCCTAGATTGACGGGCGCCTCGAAGCCCGGCACGAGTCGGCGATACGAGTTCACGGTGGGCGCGCAAATTGCGCACAGCGCCGGAGCGTGCTTAAGCAATCCGCCGATATAGAAGCGCATCAGCTCGCTTGACCCGGCATAGCCATCGCCAGCGAAGATTGGCTTTTTGCCTTTCCAGATGCTCTGGTGGACGTGCATGCCGGAGCCATTGTCTCCGAACAGAGGCTTCGGCATGAAGGTCGCGGTCATACCGCGCTTACGCGCAACACCCTTCACTGCATATTTGTAGATCATCACATTGTCAGCCATGCGGGTCAGTGTGGTGAAGCGCATGTCGATCTCCCCCTGACCGCCGGTTGCGACTTCGTGGTGGTGAGCCTCAACAGGAACTCCCAGCTTCTCGAGGAGCAGCACCATTTCGCTGCGCGCGTCCTGGAGCGTATCGGCAGGCGGTACTGGAAAGTAACCTTCCTTCGGGCGCAGCTTGTGGCCGAGGCTTGGGCCGCTCCCTCCGCCAGCGGCCCAATTCGCTTCTTGCGCCTCGATCTCGTAAAAGCCGAAATTCGTGCCCTGGTCGTAGCGGACGCCGTTAAAAACGAAATGCTCAAGCTCAGGACCGAAATACGACGCGTCGCCGATCCCGGTCCCAGTTAAATATGTTTCCGCCTTTTGCGCGACATAGCGGGCATCCCGGCTGTAGCTCTCGCCGGTTACCGGATCGCGGATATTGCAAATCAGGGACAGGGTCGGAGCTTCGGCAAATGGATCGAGAAACGCCGTTGGCGGGTCCGGAACGACCAGCATGTCGCTTTCCTGGATTTCCTGGAACCCGCGAATCGATGAGCCATCGAAGCCAATGCCGTCGATAATAGCGTTCTCATCCAGAGCTCGAGGCGGCACCGAGAAATGCTGCCAGAGGCCAGGAATATCGGTGAACCTGAGATCGATGATGTCGATGTTCCCATCCTTGATCGTTTTTAGGAGATCTTCCGGGTTCTTGCATTGGTAATGCATCTCGCGCCTCCCATCGTTCAAGCGTAGGCGAACCCAATCGTGGCTCTGCGAGTCAGCATGAGTAACTTTGATGGGGATGTCCCGGCTTTGCTAGGCGCAGAACCTTTGCTAACCCTATCATGTCTGTCGCGCGGACGCATGCGGGCCCGAACTTGAACTCAGGCAGCCAAACATCAGTGAGGACGCGCAGAATCTTCATGCTCTCGAGGCTCATGTAGCCCGAACTTTGTGCGGAAATTGTGCTGTAGAGCAACGATAGAGCCACCAACAAATAGGAGAGCGCCAAGCCGACTACTAAGGCCCTCTGCCTATCTGGCTGGGTTGCGGCAAGCC
Organism: Xanthobacteraceae bacterium; assembly: GCA_036262895.1. Classification (GTDB taxonomy): domain Bacteria; phylum Pseudomonadota; class Alphaproteobacteria; order Rhizobiales; family Xanthobacteraceae; genus AP-16. Next base: position 748 of record DATAIA010000285.1, on the reverse strand, counting down.
AAGCCGCCAGAACTATGTCAATCAGGAACGCGCCATGAATGATGCCTTGTGCCTCGCGCCATTTCTTTTTAATGCGAAACCGCTTCCACACTTCGGGGCCACCGCCCTTCAGCAGATAGAGGCCGTCAGGATCGCGCCAGATTTTTAGCTTCACCGCGTACTCTGTTGTCACCGTAGCGACCCACCAGGCGCTCTAGCACAACTATCAGCTCGTCTAGATTCCGACCAAGGCGACACTCGGCAGGCAAGTGAAAGAGCAAATGGCTGTGCACGATGTCGGTGTGGGCTTTGCACTCACGGCACCAGACCCATGCCACGGGGATGCCGCGTCGAAGCAAAACCTTCGCTATAGGCCCTCACGAACTTTCGCAAAGCGGGTGCCATCATGATCATCGAAGGCGTCAGTGCCCGACCAGTGAATGGTGAGATGGGCAACCAAGGGGAGGCCGATTTTTGCAAATCTGACCGCCTCGACAGCGCTGACAGCCCCAAACTTATCGATCAGTTTTCCATCGAGTTTTAGCGCAGCACATTTCTGTCGCAGGGTATAAGTGACAAAACCACCATCAAAATGTTCAGCTGCGCCGGGCGCCTCGCTTAAAACCGTTGCGACAAGACCGCCGTACACGATTCAGCGGTGACGATTTTCAGGTTGGCTTTCTGTGCGCGGTCCAGCGCTTCGACGGCACGCTCGACCAGTTTGCGATCTATCTGCACATAATCCAGCTCTGCTGCCGAGACATCTGCC
>DATAIA010000284.1:0-4219 GCA_036262895.1 Xanthobacteraceae bacterium | reverse complement strand
AGGAAAACGTGGTTCGCAAATCAGCCAAAAGCACAAGCCAAGGGAAGAAGGCGACAGCGACAAAGTCACCGGAAAAATCACCAGCCAAGCCTGCGGCCGCGCGCACGGGGCACGCCGTGCGGAGCAAAGGCAAGGTCGAGGACGTAAGCGATGACACAGTCATCACTGCGCTTTCTTTGGATGAGGCACCGCTCAGCCCGGCTATGGCCGCCTATTTTGCCAAATGCGAAGAAAAACTCGGCTTCGTGCCGAACGTACTCAAAGCCTATGCCTTCGACATGGCGAAGCTTGAAGCGTTCGTCACGATGTACAACGATCTGATGCTCGCGCCATCGGGCTTAAGCAAGCTTGAGCGCGAGATGATCGCGGTCGCGGTATCATCCCACAATCGCTGTTATTATTGTTTGGTTGCGCATGGAGCGGCGGTGCGCGCCCTTTCCGGCGATCCCATGCTCGGAGAACTGATGGTCATGAACTATCGGGCGGCACGCCTCGACAAACGCCAGCGCGCGATGCTTGATTTCGCGGTCAAACTGACCGCCGAGCCGTGGCTGGTGGAGGAGGAGGATCGCGAGCAGCTGCGCCGTATCGGGTTCAGCGATCGGGATATTTGGGATATTGGCGCAACGGCCGCATTTTTCAACATGTCGAACCGGGTTGCGTCGGCGACCGACATGCGACCCAATACAATCTATCACGGACAGGCGCGATCAAACGAAGCTTCAAACAAAACGGCAGGGAGAAAAGCGTGAAAACCATTGGAATGATCATCACGGCGATGACCGCACTGCTGTCGGGATCCGCTTTGGGGCAGTCACCCAACATGCAGGCCGCAGCCGTCATGCCGGAGATTGTGATGGAAGAGATGATGGTCCCCTCCACCGATCCAGGCATCGAAGTTTATGTGCGCAACAAACATGCCAAGGGCATGACAGATTTCCGCCCAGAGCGAACGGTGCTGTTTGTTCATGGCGCAACGTATCCAGCGCATACGGCCTTCGACCTGCAACTCGAAGGCATGTCATGGATGGATTACATCGCGCGGCGCGGCTACGACGTTTATTTGCTCGATCTCCGCGGCTACGGAAAATCGTCCCGCCCGCCGGAAATGAGCGACAAGCCTGAGGCCCACGGTCCGATCGTACGCGGCGACACCGCCGTGAAAGACATCGGCTCGGTCGTCGATTTCATTCTCAAGCGGCGTAACATTCCGCGGCTTGATCTGCTCGGCTGGTCGTGGGGCACCACGTTAATGGCGACTTACACCACGCAAAATCCCGGCAAGGTGGATCGCCTCGTCCTCTATGCGCCGCAATGGATTCGCACGACGCCATCCCTCGTCCAGGCAGGCCCTGGCCCGATGGCCGCCTTTCGCGCGGTCAATCGCACCCAATCGTTCGAACGCTGGCTGACCGGCGTGCCGGAAGACAAAAAGGCGACGCTAATCCCGGCCGGCTGGTTCGACCAATGGGCCGATGCGACATTCGCCAGCGATCCCGTTGGTGCGAAAATGACTCCACCGGTCGTGCGCGCACCGAACGGCGTGGTCCAGGACGGCGCTGATTATTGGTCGGCGGGCAAAGCCTATTACGACCCCGCAAAAATCACGGTTCCGACGTTGCTGATCCATGCGGAATGGGACCGCGACACGCCACCCTACATGGCGCAAACTTTATTTCCGCTGCTCGTGAACGCACCGAATAAGCGTTACGTCGCCCTCGCCGAAGGAACGCACACGATCATCATGGAGAAAAACCGGCTCAAGCTGTTTGAGGCGGTGCAGGCCTTCCTTGATGAAGGAAGACGGCCATAGCGCGCAGTTAAAAAGCCCAAAGAAAAAACGGCCCCGGAGGGGGCCGTTTTATCATCGAACATTGAAATTGGAGCGGGCGATGGGATTCGAACCCACGACCCCAACCTTGGCAAGGTTGTGCTCTACCCCTGAGCTACACCCGCATGTCGTCCGCCAAACAGCGGCCGGGGGCCACTCCTATGCCAAAAGGCGCCCGGCTTGGCAACACAAACACGCTCTTCCGACCGAAGTTCATTGGCAAGCTTGCGGCGAAAAGTCTAGAAATTTGCCAATCCATTGATATTGGCCGCTATACGAACAATGCCTGCCAGTCCCCAAGACCTGTTTGCGTTTCTTGACCGGCTTGCGATCCCGCATCAGACGGTGACGCATCCGCCTCTTTTTACCGTTGAGGAATCTCAGCAGCTGCGCGGCAGTATCCCCGGCGGGCATACCAAAAACCTGTTTTTAAAGGACAAGAAAGACGCAATTTACCTCGTCGTGGCCTTGGAGGATGCAGAAATCGAGCTGAAAACGCTGCACCACCGGCTTGGGGCCGGCCGATTCTCGTTCGGTTCAGCCGCTCTCATGCAGGAATTGCTGGGGGTTATTCCGGGGTCGGTGACGCCGTTTGGTGCGATCAACGATGTGAGCGGACGCGTTAACGTGGTGCTCGATGCCCCAATGATGGACCATGCCATCCTTAACTATCATCCCCTCATCAATACGATGACCACTAGCATCGCAAGCCAAGACCTCATTAAGTTCCTCGAAGCCACCGGGCATATGCCGCGGATCGAAACCATATCGGGGCGCCTGGATCTGGCGGACCTCGTGCCGCCGATTTGAAATTCCTACACTGGTTGCGGCAAACTCGTTTTAGGAACTTCAAATCGAAAGCGGCACTAGAATCATAGATTTGCCAGTGCCCTTTTGTTTTCGAAGTTCGTCTAAGAGAGTGCCGCAGCGTGTCACGAACTTCGAAAACAGGGCACTAGATTTGCATTCCGCGCCGTAGTGACCATTTAATCCGGGAAACCGGACGAATATCCGGCTTTGTCGGCCCCAGGACCGACCTCGCCGGATGAGGACTTCAAGAAGCGCCGAGCGGCGCGACCAAGGACGGACCCATGCTGCAGATCAATTCCGGAAACCCGACCGCCAATGCGGGGGATTCGATCGTCAAGGACACGACCACCCAGGGCTTTGTGAAGGACGTCATCGAGGAATCGAAAAAACAGCCCGTGCTGGTCGATTTCTGGGCGCCCTGGTGCGGCCCCTGCCGTCAGCTCACGCCCGTCATCGAGAAGGTTGTGCGCGCCGCGAAAGGCAAGGCCAAGCTTGTCAAAATGAATATCGACGACCACCCGGCCATTCCCGGGCAATTGGGAATTCAATCGATTCCCGCGGTTATCGCCTTTGCCGATGGCCAACCGGTCGACGGCTTTCTCGGCGCCCTGCCGGAAAGCCAAGTCACCGCTTTCTTGGAAAGAATGATCAAGGATCGCGTCGGCGGCGAGGAGAAAGATCTTCTCGAACTCGCCAATAACGAGTTGACCCAGGGTAACGCAGCAGGTGCTGCCGAACTCTTTGCACAGATTCTGGCGAATGAACCCACGAACGTGCCGGCGCTCGCTGGACTTGCGCGCTGTTATGTTGAAGCCGGCGCGATCGATCAGGCCAAGCAGACGCTCGCTATGGTGCCGGAAACCAAACAGAACGACCCGGCGGTGGCCGCGGTTCGCGCGGCCCTTGAACTTGCCGAACAGGCAAAGCAACTCGGTCCTGTTCTGGAACTTGAGAAAAAGATCGCGGAGAACCCTGCCGATCATCAGACGCGCTATGATCTGGCGGTGGCGCTCAATGCCAAAGGACAGCGCGGCCAAGCACTCGATCATCTATTGGAAATCGTGCGGCGGGATCGCAAGTGGAACGACGATGGCGCCCGCAAACAACTGGTTCAATTGTTCGAGGCCTGGGGTCCGACCGAGGAGGCAACCCTTGAGGGCCGTCGCCGGCTTTCTTCGATCCTGTTCTCTTGAGGTGACGCGCGCGGCTCCCCATAATGACGGGTGCCGTTACCCTAAAGATGACCGGCAGCCGATAATTTGATTTTGATGGTTTGTGGTCCGGGCGGCGAGTTGTGGAGGCGGCCATGCCGATGAACGTGGCCTATCGCGGGCCGAGCGATCTTCCCGAAGTCATTCCGGTGTTCCCGCTTGCCGGCGCGCTGCTGCTGCCGCGCGGCCAGATGCCCCTGAACATCTTCGAACCCCGTTATCTCGCTATGGTGGATGACGTGCTGGAAAGCGGGCGCCGCTTGATCGGCATGATTCAACCGGATACCGGCCATCCCGCGTCACAGGAAAAGCCGCATCTGTTTCGCGTTGGCTGCGTGGGACGCATCACCCAGTTCGCGGAATCCGG
>DATAIA010000283.1:0-4075 GCA_036262895.1 Xanthobacteraceae bacterium | reverse complement strand
GATCTAAGCTCTTCAGGAACGCGCTTCCGGTCATTGAAGAAAGCCGGAACCAGCCGGACACCCGGCAAAAATGATAAACGCCGCGCCCGGCAAAGGACGCGGCGCCTGTGAGCGATATGTGCCGGCGCGCGAGCCGGATAAACTAGGGGCGCGCCTTTGACGCTAAGCGCGACGGAATGCGATGGCGCCGGCGATCGATCGTGGCCGGGTGCGGACGGCATGCCCGTCATTGCCGCTCTGGATGATCCACTGGCCGTTTGCGTGGCCTACAATCCTTCCTACGTGATGGGGCCACACCACGATGGCTCCAATGGACGGTCCACCGGCGTTTGTTCCGTAACGTGCCCAGGACCGGGCCAGATTGAATGAGGGGCCCGGGTCGCTTCCGACCTGCCCACGCATGAACCACCCGCACCAAGCGCGCGGCCGTCCTGCGTAATAAGAGCTATGACGGTGCTGGTCTTGAGAGACATGACGATGGTGGTGGTGATGACGGTGGTGAGCGCCATGGCGATGATGGTGAGGCCGAGCCTCTGCCGCTGTTGCGCATGCACAAAGCACTGCCGTTGCCACGATAAGTTTCCGAAACATGAAGGCCCCCGTTTTGGGAAAAGGAATCGCTCCGCCGAGCGAGCTGAAATCCGCGGAGAGCGGATCTGATTAAATTTCGCCGAACGAAATCGAGCGAAATTAAATCGTTATTACTCGGGTTTTCAACCGACTTAAATGGTCAAAATGTGGCAACCAAAGGACAGTTGCGCAGGTCACCCCTGCGTCACAGGCATAGTTACTATTTAATATTAATAACTGCGCTCGAATCTTACGTGAGAACGCGCGATTACTGGCGCGCTACAAGATCTTTCGCAGGCAAGACGCTGAATATTGAGCGGCCTACTGTGTCGAGCGCGATTAGTGCAGGAAGACAGCTGGCCCAAAGCTTACACAGCGCGTCCTGGACAGGAGGAACCTGGGTGCCCGCAAGCGACTTCTAGTCAGTTCGCTTTGCCCGCCTTGCAGAGTCCCAATTCCGAAGCTCGACGTGGCGCATCGCACGTACGGATGCTGTTCGATAGAAATGCAATTTGCGTTAGATGACTGAAGCGGTTGTTCAGAAGAAACGACCAGCGAACCAACCGGATTTCCGTTGCGAGGCTGTCCCTTCGCCTCTTTAATGCCAAGGTGTGAGTTTCCGGCGAAGAGGGAGGAAGGGGATCGAAATGAAAAAGATTGTCATGGCTGCTGTCATCGGCATGGCGTTCACGCTGGCGGCTTGCGGGAAAGAGCCGGGCCCGAAGGGGGACACCGGTCCACAGGGTCCGGCGGGACCGCAGGGAGCACAGGGCTTGCAGGGTGTTCCCGGTCCGCAGGGGCAGCAGGGCCCGCAAGGTCCTCAAGGGCCACAGGGCGCGCCCGGACCTAAAGGCGATGTGGGGCCGGCAGGCCCTTCCGTCAGATCTGTGCAGGCGGACGGCGCCGTCAGTTGCGATGCGAACGAGCTCTTGGTGTCAGTGTTCTGCCCCAGCGGCGGCGCGCCAGACGGACCCAAATGCGGCACGAACCCGACCGTGGGTCTCTGCCTCAAGAAGCCCTAGGGGATGCGGCTCGAACAGAATTTTCGCGCCTGCATGGTGCACGACATGCGGCTGATTTTCGGCCTCGCCACGTGAGAAGCCAAGGCGCGAATGTTGCGCTCAGCCGTTGTCAACGCGTCCAAATGCTCGGGTGTGGCCGGTGAGGAGAGCTGAACAATTCTCAGCTCTTGGGCGCAGACGCATGTGAACCAAAGAAGCGCCACCACTTCAAAGACAGAGACCTATTCGCTTCGAATCCGGACGTCCTCGAGAGATTTCCCTCGCGCAAGTAGGTCACGCATCCAATGTGGCTGCCTGCCGCGACCGGACCAAGTCTGATGCGGCGGCTCCGCGTTTCGAAATTTCGGGTGAACGATACGGTAACGGCGATACGGGCCTGAGCGGTTTAGAGCTTTGCCCTCCAGTTTATCGATAAGCTTTTCAATCCTCGCTTTTTTGGCCCGCATGTTGGCCGACAAGATGGAAGCGATCTGCTCGTGAAGCGCCCAAAGCTCATCAATGGAAATGGATTTCAGGTCGATCTTGTTTGTGTCTTTGCTCGCCGTTGCGAGGATTTGCTGGAGGATATTCGAATCCTCTTGACGTCCATAGCGGCTCATGGGTGCTCTCGTTTGGATTGTGTCCTCAACAATTAGGCGCTCGTTGAAAATTCCGCGTCCTCCGAACGGACCACATCCATCCGAATTTCAGGGTTGCCCCCAGCACAGAAGGGCAAACAGCGCCGCCAGGAGAGCGACATTTAATATTGATTTTATTGCCTCTGCTCCGCTTGCACTTAATTACTTGTTCCACATCTGGAACACGGCTACGCTAGGCTGATATTCGGGTTCCGTGAGGTTTGCGGGGTGCAATGAATATTAGACGCAAGGAATTTATTGCCGAGATCAGACGTCTCAAGCGTGAGCTTGCCGACGTAAGCGGTCGGCTTGGCGAACTGGAAGAATTGGCAAATCCGACCCACTCAATCGCAACGATTGCAACGATTGTTCCCGAAGCGAATCCGTTTGACGAAGACGAGAATAGCTTTGCAGCCAAGGTTGCATCCGGCATGTCGAAAGTCCGGTCGAACAAATAAACCAATTTGACCGGCACCGGTCGCAGGGGCGGTTGCGCGCCCCCGTGCTCACGTCAATGCAGATGCGATCCACCATCGCTCCAATCGCATTAACCTTTCATTAAGCAAATCGCTGCACTCTCGTGCCAGGTCGCGATGGAACCGGGATCGAGCCGGCAGTCGCAAGACGAAGCCGACGGCGTAACGCCCGCCGGCTTTTTCTGTGGGGGACGCGGTTACCAGCGGCGGCGACGGACCCGCACCACGGCCTCCAGCTTGGGCAAGTTAGGTTTGGCCTACCCGGTTGTTGGGCTCTCGGTCCCAAGCGCGCACGTGCCGCTTAAGGACTCGGGACGCGAGTTCCGCCTGATTTAGCCGGCCCGATAGGCGTCAAAAGCATGTGCGACGAAAACGCCGACGCTGACGAATACGAGGACTGAAGTAACGACGTCTGTAATCACGTTGGTATCCAACAAAGAGAGAGCGTGAGGAACTCGCATTTCTAAATGCCGGGGCGGCCGGCACGTTTCTCAAACTCCCGACAGCAGCGTACGTTCCCAACCCAAGCGCCGATCAGCGGACAGTTAGGCCGGAGCCGGACAGGTGCCTTCGCGGAGTCATGGCGTGGCAAGCCGGCCAGCGATTTTGGTGCCGGCAATAGTGGTTCTGAGATACTGGCGGTAAATCAGGTTGAGGACGGCGGCTAACATGGGCGACCCCATTGGTTTGATCCGCCTGCACCCTAGGCCGCGTATGTTTCAGGAATGCTTCGCCGCGGGCCAAAATGGTTTCGTGGCCAGGTCGCGGAATGGTGACCACGCGCCAAGCCTCAACGGGCGGCGGCCGTGGAGGCCAGCGGACTCGGCGCGACGGGATTTTCAGTAGATGCGAACGTCGCGCTCGCCGTAGCAGGTTTGCGGGTCGCGAATAGTCCCGGCCTGCTTGATGCGGCTTTTCGTCTTGCAGTCGTCCTGTCGTGCTTCGGGAGTCTGGTCAGGTGATTCACGCCCGTATTCCGTTGAGTGTGATGGTCGAGACACAGACTTTGCAGGGCCGATTCACTACGCTCTGTTGCTTCGCAACGGGCTTACGTGGGGAATTCGTGAACAAATTTCTGATCGCTGCCTTCCTGATCGCAGTAAGCACCGTGTCCGCCGACGCGGCCGATCTGGGGGCGCGCCCCTACACGAAGGTGCCCGCAGTTTATGCTGGCTATGACTGGAGCGGCTTTTACGTCGGCGGAAATGTGGGAGACGCACTAAGCCGCAACTGCTGGAGCAACACCGTTTTTCTTGGCGTCGCAACCGTGCCGAGCTTTTCCGAAGGCTGCAGCAACGCGGCCGAGGCTACGCTTGGCGGTCAGATCGGATATCGTTGGCAGAGCATTTCCTGGGTTTTTGGTCTTGAAGCTCAAGGCAACTGGGCCGAC
>DATAIA010000282.1:0-6621 GCA_036262895.1 Xanthobacteraceae bacterium | reverse complement strand
CCCAAAGAAGAATTAGGAAACGAACGGAAGCGGCTCTGCCGGAAGGCTGGCTGGCAGTGGGAGGCGGGTTGGCCCGTAGGTTGGCCGCCTTTCCAACTGTTTGAGACTCGAATTTCCTTTCCAGACTACCGACCCTCTGCTGCTGTGGGAAAATCGCGCGACTGCCCTCTCAGAGGTGCAGGAGATCATGAGAGCCGCAGCGATTGTCCCATTGCTTGTGCGCTTTCAGCGCCATGCGAGCCTCGTCAGTCGACGCGGGATGGCGTTGACGGAGTGTGGTGAGCTGGAGCGAGCCGGGATTTTTATCGAGAGCGCGCTCACCCTCAACCAAACAATGCATGGGCATGGGCGAGGTATGGGTGGCTCGGGCTGTTTTGCGAGGACCCGTCGCGGCAAGGAGCATTCGAGCGAGCCCTCGCCCTCAGTCCGCTTGATCCAGTTGACAACGGGCTCAAATAGGCGCCCGTTCGTTGCGGTCAAGTAGGGGGGACTATCGGCACCCTATCCTAACGCCGAAGCCCCGCCCCGGCATTTCAGGTTCAATTGCCTTTAAACAATGCACTCGACCCAGGTCGACGAGCACAGGAGCGGCCATTGCAGCCGACAACCACTAGGTCCAGAAATCAGAAGCGAGATCCGTCGAGCACGAGCGAACCGGGCGCGCGGTTTTCCATTCCGGCCGACGCGTCACTACAAGAGCGTCGACCTCGCACGCTCAAACACGGCGACACTTTCGCGGTGTTCGATCATAATGGCGACGTGCTTTCCGGCCCTCGCAGCCCCGAAGGAATTTTCCATCAAGATACACGTTATCTCTCGCACCTCTACCTCACGATAGGAGGGGAGCGGCCAATGCTGCTGAGCTCGACCGTGCGGGACGATAACGCAACGATGACCTGCGATCTGACGAATCCTGATCTCCACAACGCTGGCGGCGAGTTGATCCTCGAGCACGATCTCATTCACATTCGTCGTTCCCGTTTCTTGTGGAAAGCGAGCTGCTTCGAACATCTCTCTATCCAAAATCACGATGCCTTTACGCGTCGTCTCAACCTTGAAATCTCCTTTCATGCCGATTTTGCCGACCTCTTCGAAGTGCGCGGCGCGCTTCGACCGCAACATGGCACGCACCTTCCGACCAAGAGCGACGAGTCCAATGTGATATTGGCCTATTCCGGCCTGGATGGGCAAAGGCGCGAAACGCATGTGCGCTTCTCTCCGGAACCCAGCTCCCTCAGCCCAGAGATTGCCATATTCAAACTCGACATCGGGCCGGGCGAGCGGCGCATCATCTTCATGGAGATTCGCTGCGGGTCGATAACCTCTGCCTCGCCACTGCCACGAAATTTCTTCATTGCACTGCGAGATGCCCGTCGCGCAATTCGCGCGTCCGTCTCTCGAGCGGCATCGGTCGCGACCTCCAACAGTATCTTCAACGAAGCGGTCCGGCGTAGCGTGGCAGACCTGTACTTGTTGATAACGAATACCCCCGAGGGTCCCTTTCCCTATGCTGGGATTCCATGGTTCAGCACGATCTTCGGACGGGACGCGTTGATAACGGCCCTACAAACGCTCTGGCTCGATCCCACCATCGCGCGTGGTGTGCTGGATCATCTCGCCGCCAACCAGGCCAATGACTTCGAGTCAATCGCCGATGCGGAACCTGGCAAGATCCTCCACGAAGTGCGCCATGGGGAAATGGCCAAGCTTGGCGAGGTGCCATTTCGACGCTACTACGGCAGCGTAGATTCGACACCGCTCTTCGTCATGCTTGCCGGTGCTTACGTGGAACGCACCGCTGACTTGGATACGGCGCGCCGGCTGTGGCCCAATCTCCTTGCTGCGATCGACTGGATAATCTTGCACGGGGACCGGGACGGTGACGGGTTCGTCGAGTATGGCCGTCGCGCGGCCAATGGACTCGTGAATCAGGGCTGGAAGGACAGTTATGACTCCATTTTTCATGCCGACGGTACCTTGGCTAAGGAATCCATCGCGTTGGCTGAAGTGCAGGCCTACGTATATGGCGCCTTTCGGGCGGCAGCAGAAATTGCCCGCCGGCTCGGCGAAAAGGAACAAAGCACGGCTTTGACCTTGCGAGCTGAGGCCTTCCGAAAGCATTTCGACGATGCTTTTTTCGACGCTGAGCTCGGAACCTATGTCCTAGCGCTCGACCGTGAAAAGAAGCGCTGTCGTGTTCGAACCTCCAATGCCGGGCATGCACTGTTCACGGGGATTGCCTACGCCGAACGCGTCCCGATGGTCATCGAGACCTTGATGTCGCGATCTTCATTTTCGGGCTGGGGTGTGCGGACCGTCGCTGCCACCGAGGCGCGCTACAACCCTATGAGCTACCATAACGGCTCGGTCTGGCCGCATGATAACGCACTGCTTGCCGCCGGCTTTGCCCGTTACGGTTTCCGTGCCGCCGCTGCGCGGATTTTCGAAGGTCTCTTTTCAGCATCGATCCATAGCGATCTTCGCCGGCTACCGGAGCTGATCTGCGGCTTCCCACGCCAGCGCGCGCAGGGCCCGACCTTCTACCCGGTCGCGTGTACTCCACAAGCTTGGGCAGCAGCCACTCCCTTGTCTCTGATCCAATCTTGCCTTGGCCTCGGCTTCGATACCGCAGCATTGCAGGTGACTTTCAACAGCCCCTTCCTGCCCAGCTTCTTGCAGGAAGTTACCCTTCGCCGGCTGTCGGTCGGCAGCTGTTCGGTCGACGTCGCCTTAAGGCGCTCGGGATCGGAAGTCGTCCTAAGCGTTCTTGAGCGCAGCGGTCCGATCCGGGTGACAACGACTAGCTAGCCCTACTACTCTCCGGCGACCACGATAGCGCCTGTCCCGTTCGCTTGATGGTGTGGCAATCCTACCGTATCGCGCAGCGAAGGCTTTACACCGTCGGGCATCGATTCAACATCCGGCAGTTGTAAAATATCTTTTGTTGCGTCGAGGAGAGTCTCATAAAGTCGCGCGTAGTTTTGGGCCATGGCACCGATAGAAAAGCGCCGTTTGAACTCGCGACGGATGAGGTTCCGGTCGAGCCGATCAAGCCGGGATATTGCCAATGCCGCTTCCGCTTCCGACTGCACGATAAAACCCGTCACTCCGTGTTCGAGCACTTCTGGCACCGACCCATTGGCCCACGCAATCACGGGCGTGCCACACGCCATCGCCTCGATCCTCACCAGTCCGAACGGCTCCGGCCAATCGATTGGAAAGAGAAGTGCCGAAGCACCGCCAAGAAAGTCGGACTTCAGATTCTCGCCAATCTCCCCGACGAACTCGATCAGGGGATCCTTGATCATCGGCTCTATGATCTCACGAAAGTAAGCGCGATCGGCCGGGTCAACTTTCGCGGCAATCTTCAGCTTTCGCCGGACCTTTTTGGCTATCGCAATCGCCCGATCTGGCCCCTTCTCGGGTGCGATACGCCCGAGAAACGCTAAATAACCGTCATGGTGGCGACACGGCAGCGCAAGCGCTTCCGGAACGCCGTGCGGAATGGTGTCGATCCAGTTCGCGCGTGGAAGATAGCTTCTCTGGGAATCCGAAATAGCTACCAGTGGATACGCTGCCCAGCGCCGATAGACTTCGGCCAGATCGCACAGATCGAGACGGCCATGCAATGTCGTAACGGTGCGCGATGCAATCCTCTCGAAGAAGGGGAAGTGAATAAGATCCACATGGAAATGCAGAATATCGAACCGGCCGGCCTGCCGTCGTACTTCGTGGAGCATTGAAAGGTGGGCGGCATATTCGGATTTAAGCGGCTGTGGGTCGAGTCGGAGCGCCTTTTCGCGAATAGGAATGAGGTTTGCGGAAGTTCGTGAATCTGCGCTGGCGAACAGCGTTACATCGTGGCCTAAGGACACCAAACCGTCAGTGAGGTAGGCAACGATGCGCTCAGTTCCTCCGTATTGACGTGGCGGTACCGCTTCATAGAGGGGTGCAATCTGCGCAATTTTCATAGACAAAATCTCCGTGGCGAACCGCTTCGCTACGGCTCGATCATTCTAATCTAGCGCTCAAAACCGACTCGCGTCGGCGCTGCCGGTTTCAAACTAGACCAGATGGGTTCGCCGCGCTGTTCAGTTTTGATCAATCGATGGTCCGGGTAGAACTGCGCCAAACTTGATCCATCAAATACCTCGTTTAGCCCGCTTGCTACCGGAACGCGGCAGCTCACAACGCGGCGCTACGCCGGACGCCTCGTTAGGGGCCAAAGGTTGACCCACGATCTCAGAGCAATACGGCTACTGATCGCCCAAAAGTCGATTGGGGACTTGCAGCGCATGAGCTCCTCTGTCGTTCTCAGGTTGGCGGCCAGGGTCGCGTTGGACCAGTCCAGCCAAGTCCGATTGAAACTTCGGTTAATGGGGTCCGGTTCGCTTGCTCCGTTTGGAGATTCCATCGGTCCAATTGCTTTCTCATGTCGCATCAAATCCTGATTTTTCGCATCGGATCGAGCGAATGAAGCCTCTTTGGAAGCAGCTCGATCAATGCTAGGAGCGTGATGCTTGTTCGCTAAGCCGCTGTTCTCATTAAGCCGTGGCTTTACGCGTTTCCCACTTCTAGCCTTAATTAGGCTCGCTCGCCGAACGTCATTTGTCTTGTTCGACCGCGCAGTTGAACCAGTCCCCTTTCTGCTTCCCACTTTTGTAGGCGCTCGGTTCGTTTGAACCTTCGAGGACACGGGACGTGAGCGCTTCGTTTGCTGGGAAAGTTGTTTCTTCATTGTCATCTCCAATGCGCTCGCAATCACCGTAACTCTTACAATGCTGCAGTGCAGTAGCCCAAGGTTTGCGCGCCATTAAGGTTCCACTCGCCGTGGATTTTGCGATAATCAATCGACTAGCCTTTAACCCACCGCGCCATCACGAGCATCCGGGACGGGGGCCTCGGTGGCATGTATTAAGCCTGACTTAGGCGCGTTCGGCACATCCTCCTGCGCTGAGCCCAAGGAATCGGCTTCGGCGAACCTCCGGGCCTGGGCAGCTTGCTGCTATCCCTGAGCAAGTACCTTGGCAAATGGAAACGTCAACACTGACGCGGCGCTTTCGTCGGTGACTTCGATGCTGCTGCCAAAGATCTTTTCGCCACTCTGATACCAGCCCGCTGCGAGGCGGTGACAAATGAGTTCAATGGTCGCGCTGACTGCTTCCTCATGCGCCGCTTCCGGGCCGGCGAGTTCCGTGCCTTCCGGGTCTTCGAGCCGTTCGTGATTATTGCGAATGTGAAAAAAATAGCGGGGCATGCGGTTGCTCCATGATTGGTGATGGAATCCCGGCGTATTGACACTGCAGGAGGATCAACTGCGCCCGCTCATCAGCCGGGTGTACTCGGCTTCTGGGACGCCATAGGAGCCGTTTGCCGCCTTTTCTAAACCTCGGCGGTTGCGGATGGTCAGTCTCCCTCGGGCAGCACGGATCAGCTTGCGCTCTTCAAGCCTCTGTATGGCTTGAGTCACGCCTGCCCGTCGCACACCGAGCATGACCGCGAGAAACTCATGCGTGAGTTCGACCTGATCTCCATCAACCCGGTCATGCGCCATGAGCAGCCAGCGCCCCAACCGCGCGTCTACATTGAACTTTGAATTGGCCAGAGCGGTGTTCGCCATCTGGATCGCCATGGCGTGGACATAGCGCAGCAGAGTGGCACGAAGGGTCCCGCTTTTCTCCATGGCGCTGCGCATGGCATCGACAGGCAGCAGGTGGCCCGAGCCAGCCAGCTGTATGAAAGTGTCGTTTGGAGATTGTTCATCACCCAGGAGCACCGGCAGGCCGGTGACGCCCTCGCGGCCGATCATTCCGACCTCGGTTTCGCGATCCGCATCCTTGGCGACAATTGAGGCAAACCCGCTGTCGGCAAAATAGACCTGCTGGATCGGCTCGTTGGCGGTTTCGAGCACGTGGCGAACATCGAGCTGCACCGGCTTCAAATGGGGGCGGAGCAAATCAAGGTCCTCAAGCGACAGCTTGGCGAGGAGCTGATTGCGAAATTCGGGCTGGTTGGGGAGGTGCGACATGGCTTGCCCTTTTCCGGGCAAGAGCACCGATACGTCTCTCTCAGCCGCCTGCGCCCATAACTTCAGCAAGCGATGGGTCATACTACTCCGCAATTTCCCGATGAAATAGCCCACTGGTAAAAAATCACAGATTGTACAAAGAGATTGTTCGTTCCCGTACAATTCTGTGGAACTACTCGTCACATTGTGAATTATCGAACTGTCTCGATTTCAGGTATTTACCTGCAACGGGACGGCAACGGCTTTTGTGCGGGCCGACTTTTTGCCGATCGCCTTCTCATCCTTGAGGCAGGCACAAGAGAACCAAGACGGACGCGGTCAAGGACGCGCCTCGCCAGAGGGGAGCGCCATGGCCTGGACGTTGATGGTGAATATCTACTGTCCCGCGTGCCACATCAGTTCGCCGCGCGAGCCCCGCGAACTGTCGCAGTTGCGCTCGTTCTGCACCGTGTGTGGAGCGCCGTTGAATGAAACCGTGGTCGAGGCTGCCGTCGCCCGGCGTACAAACGCCACCGGGCCCGATACCATCGATAGCCAGTCCGTCCTCATTGGGCAGGATGCGAACAACAGGCCTCAAGGATGTGAGGAATAGG
>DATAIA010000281.1:0-6062 GCA_036262895.1 Xanthobacteraceae bacterium | reverse complement strand
CCGATCATACGCTTCAAGTGCGTCGAACGCCGCATGTACGCGAGCCACAGCTACATCTCGGTTCATGCGCTGCGGAAAGCTAATCGCGACGCTGGCATAGGGATTCTCCATATTGGCGATGACCACCAAAGCGGTACCCATGGAGTATTCCGTAGAAAGCGGCCTTATCTTCATTTCACTCATTCTGTTCTCCCGTTTTCAATTTGCCGACGGTGATCATGTGCGCGATCAACCCGTCGCCGTAGACGTAAGGCTCGAACATGTGTCCGAAATTCTTGCACATCTCCTGGAACTGCTGCGCCTGCGCCAGAAACAGGCCGTTGGACGTGAAGGCGCGACCGCCATCCACGTTGACGAGGAAGCTTTTCAGGTTGGAGCCCCATTCCTCGTAGTCGTAGGCGTGCTGGCTGTTGACGTCCTCGAACGATGAGTCGAACCCGAACATATGCAGGTCGTGGTATCCGAGCATGATGGCGACGCACATCGCGCGCAGCGTCGTGGTGCAGCCGCCACCGATGGCCGGATCGCCGTGGAAGTGCTTATTGCCCACGCATCCGACCGCATGCCACATCGAGACTTGCGAGCGCGGCAGGCCCTTGAACATGATCGGATCACACTGCGAGGCCATCAGATACTGAATGGCTGAGCAGCGGTAATTGAAGAATTTCTTCGCCTCAATCCCGCCGTCCAACTGTACCGAATAGGTCGGGATGACATTTTCCGAAATCAGGTAGTCATGGGCCGAACCGCAGACCATGACGTCATCGAAATCCTCGACCACATCCAGATGCGTCGCGAGCGAAGGGCCGCCAGCGCAGATCGCAAGCGGCTTACCCTTCGGCTTGCCATAGTCATCCCGAAGATGAAGCCGCGGCCAGTCCGCCGCCATGTTCATTTCAACGCTGCGGGTCAATACGTCCTCGGCCGGATAGGATGAAGTCACCTTCACCTCCAGCGGACGGAACACGGGAGCGTTGGCCCCCGTATCCATGTCTTGCATCAATTGGTGGTGCCCACGGTCGGGTAGTTGAGAATCCCCGTCACCACCGTTGCACTAGCCGCAGTGGTGGCCAGCACCATGCCGCTGATGTTCTTGGTGCCGGTCGCCGTGGAGTCATCGATCAGGCCGGCGCCGGAAGTGGTCGCCAACTGAACCGCAACAGCCGCAGCCGCGTTGGTGCCGATCTTCTGGGTATAGCCGCAGCGCTGCACCCAGCCATAGGCACCCGCCGCGATCGCGACTTGTGCCACGCCCAACTGGCTGCCGAAGGTGGCCAGCGTGGAAGTGACGGAGACCGCCGTATAGGTCGTGCTGAGCTGCACCACGTCGCCCATGTTGATGGTGCCCGAGGCGTAGACCAGCACGTACTGGCTTTCGCCAGTGCCCTGCACATACGTTCCCTTGGCCACCGGCGGGCCGGGATTGTCCGGCGAGTTGGTGGACGAAACAGCCGTGGTCTGATCATACGCCACATAGGTAGCGTTGAAGTCCACGCCTTCTTTGTTGTCAGTGCCGAATTGAGTCGTAGCCATGATCCATGTCTCCTTAAGTGTTGATCAACACGCCCTGCAGGAAGGCGTTTGAGAGGGTCATGTTGCCGGCCCAGCCCATCAGCTTGACCATCGCGTCCTGGTTGACCGAGAAACGATCCGGATCGAGCGGGACCATGTTGCGGCGGGAGTGCGGGCGCCAATGCAGGTACTTCGTATTGATGAAGTACATGGTATTGGCAGGCGCACCGCCGAGGCCGGTCGGAGACGAGGACAGCTCGCCGGGGAACGGGTCGGTCGAGTAGCCCTGGAAGCCGCCGTCCAGCACCACGTCAGCGGTGTTGTACTTCAGCGACTGATAGCCCAGCGCGCCATGCTCACCGGAGCCGTTCTCGCTCGCGATGCGCTGGATGGCCTGCAGGCTCTGCCAGTAGAGTTTATAGAAGTTGTTGTCCGCGACTATCAGGTCGGGGCAATCGCGACCACGCACCAGCGTGACCCATAGCGAGTCCATGTATTGCTGGATGTTAGCCGCCGTGGCTGCCGCACCGCCATCGGTCACGGCGCCGTATTTCTGGTTCTGCCAGAAGGTCCAGGTCGCGCGATCGATGCCACCCACAACGCCCGAGGTGGGCGAGGACGAGATCAGGAGCTGCAGGCCGTTGACGGAGCCGGTCACCGTGCCGTCGCCGTAGATGCCCTGCGACATGCCGTTCATGAACGTGTCTTCAGCGTTCTCGATCCGGCTTTCGAGCAGGTCGATAATCGCTTCCTCGCCGGAGTTCTGGAGTTCTTCCAGGCCGGAGATCGACACGGCAACAGCAGACTGGCGGATCGGGTATTCAGCCGCCGAGAAGGTCTGAGACGGTGCAATATTCAGGGTTTGATAGCCCGAATACCACTGGAACGTCTGGTTGTTCGCGTAGTTGAGTTCCTGGACGATGGTGCGGCCGCCTGGGAAGGTCTTGATCTTTCCCCGGCGATTGAGGCGAGCCAGCAGAGCGTTGTTGCGGCTCATGTTGTCGGCGAGGACACCCGTGCGATTGCGCAGGGTGGTGGTCACGATTTCAGACAGATTCGGAAAGGCCATAGCCTACCCCTTTTGGGTTAGGCCCGCTGTCCCTCCCTTAGCTCTCCAATCGAGTTCAGGAGAGTATCCCTGACGCTGCTGCCCTTGGCTTTACCGCTATTCGTCGGCGCAACACTCGGAGAGCGCTGACCGGGGGAAATAGCAGCCTGACGGGCTTTCGCTGCCTTTTCGGCGTTGGCTTTCGCTAGATCGGTGGCTGCTTTCGCAACCCGTTCCGCCTCGATGGCCGCTGACACTTCGGGGTGGATCTTGGTCGCCTGGTGATAGGCGCCCTCCAGATCCTGTGCGGCGCCCGCGCTCATGAGTTTCCCCATGAGTTCGCGCACCGCGTTGAAGTGCGGTTTGTCCTTGGCGAAATTACGCAGCTCAGATTCCACGCGCTCGTTGCGGAGGGTTTGAAGCTCCTGCTGTACGGCTGACACGTCCCTGCGGACGTCCTGAACCACGTTACCGAACTGATCGAGAACCGGCCGAAGGGGCTCGGGAATCTCCTGCGCCGATGAAGGTGCCAGGGATGGATTTTGGACCAATGTTGAAAGGTCAACCCCGTAGGTCTGCGCAAGGTTTTGGAACGCCTGCATCCGCGTCTGCGGGTTGCGAAACGATCCCTCCCATTCCAACAGCCTTTTGACGGCCTGGGCTTCCGTCTGAATGCCACTCTGTTGAAGGATTGGCTTCAGAGGTTCTAGGGCTTGCGAGATTTCAGAGAGCTGGGTGGTTTTTGCACGGTACTCATCGAATCCCTTGGCAACCTCAGCCTCGCGTCTGACCGCGTCCGCCTTGACTGCCGGGGGTAATTGCTCCCAAAGGGCTTGGGCTTCCTTGGACCAGCCAGAGGGCGGCCCAACGGGTTTTGACTCCGTGGGTTGCGCGTTCTGTTCGGTCGGCGGGATTTCTGCCGCAGGCTGTTCGGCCCCGGCCTCTAATTTCGTGAACTTGCCGTCTGCCGCACGGGCGCGCTTGGCTTCCTCGGTGCGGACGGTCTCGACGTTCTTGAGGATCTGTTCGCGGAGCGAAAGGGGCTTCTCCGGCGCGTCTTGCACAACCGGAGAAGCAGGCTCGGGAGATGGAATCTCGACGCCAGCGACAGCGCCTTCAGCTTCCAAATTCTGTTGGTCAGCTAATTCCATGGCCAAGTATCTACCGATGATTTCTCAAATCATAAATAGCTTTCCGGATGGCTTCCCTGCGTTGTCCACCGTCTAGTTTCTCCGGAATGCGAGGTTTTATTGTCTCGTTGCCGATTTCTACACAGCCGGACGCGCGGGTCGCCGATCTAAACTTGGCTTTACTGTCCAACACCTCGCCGGTGCCCATGTGCTTGGTGGGCGCCATGGTGTCGGAGATGACATAGGGGGCGGATGACTTGGACGCCCGATGGCAGGGCCATGGCACATCTAGGTCGTGCCAGTTGCCGCAGGTCTTGCACATGCGTTGGGTCATTGAGCATCCTCACCGCAATAATAGGCGCCGCGCTCGTATGTGATCCCATCAACCACAACCGGGTTGTCCACCCTGATTACCGAGCCATTGGGCAGCCAAGTGGCGTTACCGTGCTGCTCTAGCAAAGCCCGCCAGTGTTCCGGCATCAATATTATCTGCTTCAATGGTTCAAACTTCACTGCAGCGTGTCCTTTGCGTGCTCCCGCTGCCAAGATGCGATGTCGGGGGCGATCGTTGGTGTACGAATGACCTTACTCGTTGTAATTTCGCCAGAAACTTCAACTGACTGTAGGACTGGCAGCGCCCGATCGAGCAGTATCTTCCCAGCCTGGATTTGGGTCGGCGAAAGGTCGCACAGACCCATGAAATGGCGATGGAAGCGGTTGACGAGTTCAGCCACCTGAATTTTGGCTCTGGTGTTCTCGTCGTGGCGGATTTTCTTAACGCGGGCTGGCATCACGCCCCCTTCGGCCAAGGCACCTGCACGACAGGAATGCCCATGTGCTCTGCTGGAACCTTGATCTTACCGACCTGGGCCGGGCGGATCGAGACGCAGAGCGCCGTGTTGATCTTCCCGGTATCTGAGTCCACCTCGTTGCGGACCCACACCGAATGATGCTGTGCCGGCGCGTGTAGCGACACGATCAGGGATTGAGCTGCTTCTAGGTATCTTTGGTCGGTCATGAGTTCTCCTTCCGTGAGGCCGAACGCCTCCAGATTATCCGCCATTGCCACTGCGCCTGAGACTTTCATTCTGCCTCCTTGGGCTGAAAAGCCAGTTTGAATTTTGAATAATGTTCTCTCAGTTCGTCTGCCGTGGGCGCCGGTTTTGTTTTGCGCTCGGGCTTGTCGAGGGATTTCATGCCCCAATTCTCACCGAACTTGGCTTTGAGTTCTTCAACGGTTGGCCGATGCTCTCGAGCGATTTCGTCCTGTTTCCGCGATTCCATCAGGTCCGCGATGACCTTTTCCTCCCGCTGCCGGCGATAGATCGGCTCCATTTCCTTTTCGCAGGCGTCGTGAACCTCTTTGACTGACGGCATCCAGGTCAACTGGACAGGCAGGCCCTCCGTTGGATTGGTGACCGCGTAAACGACCTCGTCTGGGTATCGAGCAAGGATCGCCGCGACCGCTGTGATGAACGTTTCCGGGTCATTGGCTCCTCCGGTACGCCAGCAGGCCAACATCAGCCTCGCTCTCTCCAGAGCAAAAACGTTCTTCCGATGTTGATTGGCCGAAGCCTGCGTTAAGCCTGTCGAGGACGTTGTCAAAGGCCGCGTCGAACTGACCAGTTTTTCCATTTTGCACCTGTGCAGGCCGGTCTTCCCAGCGATTTTGATTGAGGAACGTTGCGGGGTTCAGCCAAGGACGATCGGGCGGTTTGCTTCGAACGTAGGCCCGTAGCCCTTCCTGGATGTCCAGCGGCTTTGCGCCGCGTTTGATCGCAGACCGGAATGATTTCTCGGCCGCCGGCTTCCCCACCTTGTTCGGCCACTCGCTCCAAAACTCATCGAAAGCGTTGGGATCAGACGAAAGCGCGGCTTCGCGCGTTTCTTCTTTCTTCTCTGCTTCTGTATCTGTCTTCTGTATCTGGGGGCGTTGCGTTTCAGTTTCTGAAACGTTTCGCTTGCCGTTTCTGAAACGTTTCACTCTTTCCGTTGAAACGTCCGATTTGTATTGGCGCCCGTTCCAGTTATGTGGTGCAAATCCCGTTTCCGTCTTATCGAGTAGCCCGGCCTTGACGAGTGCGGCTATGATCTCGGTTGCCTTCCCGGTCGTCACGCGAAGCTGGATAGCAACGTCATCAAGGGCCGGCAAAGCACCCTCGTTCTTTGAAGCGATGCAAAGCATGGCTATCCAGTGCCAGCGCATCGCCTCTGGCAACTTCAGGATCTTCGGATCGTTGATCGTATCGTCGTAAAGCCGCAGCCAGCGCATCAAATCATCCCGAGGGCGTGCAGGTAGGTTTCCAGGATCGCCTCCCGATCGGCACGCTTGCCGGCGTCCTCAGCCCGCATTCGAACGATCGTGCGCATCG
>DATAIA010000280.1:0-8143 GCA_036262895.1 Xanthobacteraceae bacterium | reverse complement strand
ATTTCAGTGGACGGTCAAACTCTCAGTGCGGGGCATGTTCTGATCGCCGCCGGTGCGCATCCTGCGCCGGTGCGTTTTCCGGGCGCTGAACATCTGATCACGAGTGAACAGTTTATGACGCTCGGACATCTGCCGCCGCGTATTGCAATGGTTGGCGGCGGATATATCGCGGCGGAGTTCTCGCATATTGCCGCACGGGCGGGGGCGAAGGTGACCGTGCTGCAACGCGGCCCTCGTATTCTGCCGAATTTTGATCCCGATCTTGTTTCCTGGTTGATGGAAAAATTCGACGAGCTCGGGATCGATGTGCGGACGGATCATTCTGTAGAAGCAATTGAGCGATCCGGCAATGCCTACCGCGTGCATACAACCGGTGAAAATGGAAATTCAGCCATAGATACGGATCTCGTCATTCACGCGGCTGGCCGTGTTCCTGAAATTGAGAATCTCGATTTGACGGCTGGTGATGTCGCCCTGGAGAATGGCAAGATTCAGCTCAATGAATTTCTGCAGAGTGTTTCCAATCCTATTGTCTATGCCGCCGGTGATGCGGCGAGCAAAGGTCCACCGCTCACTCCGGTGGCCACACAAGACGGCAAGGTCGTTGCGGCTAATCTTTTGGACGGCAACTGCAAAAGGCCAGACTATCGCGGGGTGCCCAGCGTCGCCTTCTCGTTGCCGCCAATTGCTGCGGTCGGCCTCTCCGAGGCTGTAGTGCGCAAGCACGATGCCCAGGTTCGCATCAAGTGCGCGAAGGTGCCGGATTGGAACACGGCAAAACGTGTTGGCGAAAGCGTTTATGGTTACAAGACGATTGTTGACGCTCGAAACGACCGCATCCTCGGTGCCCACCTTGTTGGGCCCCAGGCCGACGAGGTCATCAATTTATTTGGGCTCGCGATCCGGTACGGTTTGACCGCAAGCGACCTCAAGGAAGCGATCTTTGCCTATCCGACTGGTGCATCGGATTTAAGCCATATGCTTTAGGATTATCTTTGCCTTTTGTGGTGCACTCTCTACCGACGAATTCTGGCTCGTTTGTTGATCGGTCGTGCACCGATGCGAATCATGTCACTTATATGTTCAATAGTGGCCGTTTCTTACAGATGGCGAATCTTTGGTCCGTATGCTCGCCTGATTGTATGATCTGCGAGTTCATCCCAACCGACCCATACAAGGGAACGTTTCGATGATGGCCGGTATCGAAGGTGGAATGCGTCCATGAAGTATATCGACGCCAATGGTGCGCGGATTCCTACCATCGGGCTTGGAACGTGGGAATTGAGGGGCCGAACCTGCGCGCGTTTAGTGCAGCAAGCTTTTCGGCTCGGGTATCGCCATATCGACACCGCCCAAGCGTATGACAATGAGCGCGAAGTCGGCGAGGGTTTTCGTGCGTCGGGCGTGAGACGCCATGAAGCGTTTATCACCACCAAGGTTTGGTGGACCCACTTTGCGCCACGTGAACTTGAGCGCTCGGTGAAGGAAAGCCTGGTGAAGCTGCGAATGCCGGAAGTCGATTTGCTTCTGCTGCATTGGCCCAATTCCGCCGTGCCGCTTGGGGAGACGATGGGTGCGCTTTGCAAGATGAAAACATTAGGGTTGACGCGGCATATTGGCGTGTCCAATTTTACGATCGCGCTGATGGAGCAAGCCGTTGCGCTTTCAACCGAACCGCTTGTCACCAACCAGGTCGAATATCATCCGTATCTTAATCAGGCTCAGGTTGTTGCTGCGGCTCGGAACCATGGGCTTAGCGTAACCGCCTATTCGCCGATCGCGAGGGGCCGTGCGAGCGCGGACGATGTGTTACAACGCATTGGCAAGGTCCACGAAAGAACAGCGGCACAGATTACGTTGCGCTGGCTGGTACAGCAGGGCGTTGTTGTTATTCCGCGAACATCGAGGGTTGAACGGCTGAACGAGAATTTGGACATTTTTGATTTCGAACTGACCGAGGAGGAGATGGGCGAAATCGGTCAGTTGGCGCGGCCTCGAGGGCGGCTCGTTAACACTTCCTGGGCTCCGAACTGGGATTAAGCCTAAGCTCATGGTCATGTGCGGTTTCGCTTGAATTTCCTATGCACGGGATCAACTGGTAGGAACGTCAGGTTGTCACCGTACGAAAGTATTGGCTCATGAGTTCCCTAGATTCCGAAACCGCGCTTGTCCTGTTCTCGGGCGGACAGGATTCGACCGTCTGCCTTGCCTGGGCTCTGCAACGCTTTGCACGGGTCGAGACCATCGGATTCGACTACGGTCAGCGGCATCGGATTGAACTCGATGTGCGCCCCCGGATTCGCGAACACATCAGTTCCATTGATCCGGCCTGGAGCCAACGCCTCGGTGAGGATCATCTGATTTCAATCGATGCTCTTGCCGCGATCTCCGAAACCGCATTGACCCGCGATACGGCTATAGAGATTGCCGATAGTGGATTGCCGACCACATTCGTGCCTGGTCGCAATTTGATCTTCCTCGCGTTTGCCGGTGCGGTGGCGTATCGCCGTGGCGCCCGACATATCATCGCCGGAATGTGCGAGACCGACTATTCCGGTTATCCGGATTGCCGCGATGATACGATCAAGGCCATGCAGCTTGCGCTTGGGCTTGGAATGGATCGCCGCTTCGTGCTGCACACGCCCCTGATGTGGATCGATAAGTCGGCGACGTTCGCACTTGCGCAGGATATTGGTGGCGACACCTTGGTCGATCTGGTTATTGAGCAGACCCATAGTTGCTATCTCGGCGACCGTGCGCACCGGCACGATTGGGGATATGGGTGCGGCGAATGTCCGGCTTGCCGCTTGCGCGCTGAGGGATTTGCAAAATGGAAAACCAAAAAAGTCGCATGACCAATCCCGCACGCGGCCGTGTCGAAGGGATCGTCTTTTTGATCCTGTTCGGTCTTACCATTCCTGCCGCCAATTGGCTGATCGGACATGCGGGAACGACTTGCGTGCCCGCTGGACCGTGCCTCGTCCCCGTTGCGCCGGGCATTGTCGCACCGTCCGGCGTGCTGATGATCGGTATTGCTCTCGTCTTGCGGGACCTGGTGCAGCGGCGGCTTGGCGTTGGCGTTTCCGTCGTTGCTGTGCTTGTGGGGGCAGCTCTATCAGCGCTGCTTGCACCACCTGCGCTGGTGATTGCATCAGGTGTGGCGTTTCTGATGTCGGAATTTGCGGATCTTGCCGTTTACACGCCGTTGGCGCGTCGTCGGTTAGTGACGGCGGTTGTTGCTTCGGGACTTGTGGGGCTTGTGGTCGACTCGATCGTTTTTCTGTGGCTCGCCTTTGGATCGCTGGAGTTTCTTCCCGGACAGATTATCGGGAAAGCCTGGATGGTCGTTTTATCGATTCCGTTGATCTCGATGCTGCGCCGGCGCGACGAACGTCTGGGAATTGCGGCAGCTTGATCCGCTATCGACCTGCTTCGTTTGCTGCAATCGCCAGTTTCTCGAAAGTTTCCTGATCGCACGCGTCTTCGGCTTCGGCATGGCGCGCATCGACAATTTTGCTGCGCTGAATAGTGATCATGTAGGTTTTCAGGCCGTTATACCGATCACTCGGGCTTCTCATGCTGGCCTTGAGGCAAGTGCGCCAGCCCGGGCCCTCATTAAATTCAGCGCGCTGCACCGGAGAGACGGAAACGCTGTCGATTGCCGTGGTCTGCGAGAAGAGGGTGCGGATATTTTCGGAGATCAGCTCTTTATAGGGCGGTTCCGGCTCGGCGGAGGTTGCGGCGCCGGTGGGGAGAACGACTCCATCACGTCCATGAGCTTGGCACAGTTGGTGAGCAGGAGCGCCAGCATTAATGCCGTCACATGCCATTGGGAACCGGCCATCGCCATGTCCAGTCTCGAGGACTCAACGATATTTTGCGGCGGCTATTGCTTGCCCCAGCGTAGCAGTGGAGCCGACCTTATCTCAATCGACAAAGTCGGCTTGTTCCCCTCGACTTGCCGATTGCAAGCGCTATGGTGTGCTCCACCCGCCCGAATGACATCCATTCAATACGAGACACTCCAATGCTGACGCCTGACCTCATTGAAACGCTGCGTACGGTTTCCACCGGCACGATCACCACCGTGTTGCTCAAGAAGGGTGTTCGAAGGACCTGGATGAGCGGACCGAAACGGCTCCAGGGGAGCGGCCGGCTTGTGGGCGAAGCTTTCACGCTGCGGTTCGTTCCCGCGCGCGAGGATCTTGCTACTCCGGAGAGCTGGTCCAGTCCGCGTTCGACACGCGGTGCGATTGAAGACATGCCTCCCGGCGTGATCGCAGTTGCCGATGCAATGGGACTGACGAGTGCGGGAATCTTCGGCGATATTCTCTGTGCGCGCATGGTCAAGCGCGGCGTGACCGCCCTGGTGACTGATGGCGCCCTGCGCGATGCCGTTGGTGTGCTTGGAACCGGTTTGCCGGTGTGGGGCACCGGTATTGCAGCGCCGCCATCGGTTAACAGCCTCACCTTTGTCGGCTGGCAGGAGCCGATCGGCTGCGGAGGCGTGGCTGTGTTTCCGGGCGACGTGATTGTTGCCGATGATGATGGGGTCGTCTGCATTCCGGCAGCCCTGGTCGAGGATGTTGCGAAATACGGCCCTGAGCAGGAGCGGCTGGAAGCCTGGATCGTCTCCGAGGTTGAAAGGGGCGAAAAGCTTCCCGGCCTTTATCCGCCGAACGAGGCCACCAAGGCGCGCTACGAAGCTTATAAAAAACAAAACTGATCGATGTAACTAAAGCGTTTTCAAGCGAAGTGGGTACCGGTTCGCGTGAAGAAAACGCGTCAAAACAAAGAATAGAGCGCGTTCATGATTCGACTCAAAGCGAACGCGCTCTAATGCTGGGGCGTTGATGTTCTTCGCTCTTTCCAAGGTGGCCAGCTTTTTCACGTCGGCTTCCAACATTCTGATCACGCTGGGATTGGTCGGGCTTTTGTTGTCCGGGACGCGGTTTGGGCGCGCCGGGCGGCGTTTGATGGGCGTGAGCGTTTTGGCGCTTGCGTTTGTCGGATTCACGCCGCTGGGCAATGTGCTGCTGCTCCCGCTGGAAGATCGGTTTCCCGCCTGGGACAAAAGCCGGGGAGCGCCTGATGGAATCCTGGTTCTGGGCGGTTCGATCGACAACTTCGTTGCAGCCACCCGATCGGACTCGCAATTGAACGAAAGCGCCGAGCGTATGACGGCAACCGTGTCTCTGGCCCGGCAATACCCGGCAGCGAAAATTGCTTTTTCCGGCGGCTCAGGCTTTTTGATTGCGGATATTCAAATGGAGGCGCCGATTGCTGCGGATCTTTTCGAGCAGCTCGGCCTTTCGCGCGGGCGTCTCATTCTGGAGGATCGTTCGCGCAACACCGCGGAAAATGCAGCATTCAGCAAAGCCGTTATCAAGCCCAAACCTGGAGAACGCTGGCTATTGATTACGTCGGCTTATCACATGCCCAGGGCGATTGGGTCGTTCCGCGCGGTTGGATTTTCCGTCGAGCCGTATCCGGTCGATTGGCGAACCCGTGGAGCGGAAGATCAACTGCGCTGGTTTGCAAATCTGGGCGACGGGTTAAAGCGGACCGATGTTGCGGTTCGGGAGTGGATAGGGCTGGCGGCCTATCGGTTCACGGGACGGAGTGCGGCGCTATTCCCGGCGCCCTGACGCGCAACCTACGGATTTTAATCCTGCCGTGGCAGGGCAATCCGATAGACGCCTCGAAAATCGGCTGGATCGACCGGTGTGCCTTTGCGGGTGATGACCACGCGTCCTTCTTGCGCGAGGCGCACGGCAATGCGACGCACCGACTGCATCAACGGACCCCAGCCATCAGGATGATCGCCGCCGAGCACACGTGCGGCTTCCGTCGGACAAATGGTCTTGCCCGGTCCCCGTTCAGTCGCAAGCCGAAGGATTGTTGTTTCGATAAGGCCAGGATCGATATCAAGCATCTGCCGTCTTCTCCGACCCCAACATGCTTGTTTGTTGGAGTCGGAGCAAGCCCGAACCTGCGGTCAAACAATTTTTGACGGATCTCAGCGATAGAGCTCGATTTCCGGTCGGGGATCGGGGACGAACCCGTCACGATTCGGCATCGCCACTGCCGGCAGTGACTTCGCATCCATGACGTCGTTCGGCTTGATAATGTTTGATTCGCTGAGGATGTATGCAGACACGGCGTAGATCTGATCGTCGGTGAGCGATCCAGGTGCGTTAAACGGCATTGCCCGCTTGATGTAATCAAACAACGTCGTGGAATACGGCCAATAGCTTTCGACCGTTTTGATCGGAGCGTTGGACGTAAGCGTTCCGCGGCCGCCAATCAAACGATCGCCGCCGATGCCCTGTTGCGGAATGCCTTGTAATTTGTCGCCGTGACACACTGCGCAACTATCCGCAAAAATCTTTTTGCCTTCGGCCGCCGTTCCACGTCCGGGCGGCAGGCCCCGTCCATCCGGCGGAATTGCGTAGAACTTCGTGAGTTCGGCCGGTGCAGGCGTAGAACCCAGATTGAGGTGCTGAGCCATCGCAGAGGAACTGACGCAAAATCCGA
This sequence comes from Xanthobacteraceae bacterium, assembly GCA_036262895.1. Classification (GTDB taxonomy): domain Bacteria; phylum Pseudomonadota; class Alphaproteobacteria; order Rhizobiales; family Xanthobacteraceae; genus AP-16. The sequence goes on along the minus strand of DATAIA010000280.1, from coordinate 1,606 downwards.
TGAGGGAGGCGCATGCTGCAAGCAATAATTTCTTATGCATTGGTGACGCTCCCATCTTCAGCCACGGCCCAACTGTGGACGGCGTTGAGGTGATAGACCGAGCCGAGCGGACCTGCGAGACCGCGAATATCGACGAGTTGCTTGACGGTGGGTTGGATGTAGCCGGTTTCGTCGGTGCAGCGGCTTTGCAACATCGCGGATTTGCCATCCCAGAACCAAGGATATCGGAACCTCGTGGTACAGATGGGCATAATTGGATCTTGCAGGGATGCCAGATGCCAGTTTTTGCCGCCGTCGGTTGAGACTTCTACGCTCGCGATGCGGCCACGTCCGCTCCAGGCTAATCCTGTGACCTCGTAGAATCCAGGCCCGGGAAGTTTCATTTCACCAGATGGAAAAGTGATGACCGATTTTGCTTCCATGGTGAAGGTGAACTGACGCGCTTTGCCGTCACCTTGCAGATCGGTGTACTTGGATGTCTCCTCGCGGGTCATGAATGGCTTATCGCTGATCTCTAGCCGGCGCAGCCATTTGATGTGCGTGTTGCCTTCCCAGCCGGGCAGCAACAGGCGGACTGGATAGCCTTGCTCCGGTCGGATGGCTTCGCCGTTCTGTCCGTACGCGATCATTCCATCGGTCAGAAGTTTCTCAAGCGGAATGCTGCGCGTCATGACTGCTGAATCAGCACCTTCAGCCAGCACCCATGCCGCACCCGGCTTGAGGCCGATTTCACGGGCAATGGTCGAGAATTGCACGCCAGTCCATTCAGATGTGCTGATCAAACCATGCGATGCCTGGACCGTTTTGGCTGTCGGCTTCCGCCACTCGCTCCAGCCGTTTCCCGAACATTCGATGAAATGAGTCCGACTGATCGAGGGGAACCGGTGGATATCAGCCATCGAGAATTTTTTCGGGCGCTCGACCATTCCATGTACGAATAGAAAGTGGTTGGCCGGATCGATTGTGGGAATACCGCCGTGATGCCGCTCGAAGTGCAACCCCGAGGGGGTGAGCATACCCATGCTTCTGTGGAGCGGTGTGGTCGTCGCGGCTGAAATCGTCGTCGGGGTAGGGAAGCGCGCACGGGTTTCCAATTCAAATTGAGAGCGGGTGCCGTAGCCGCCGTCCTCCAATATGGGAATCCCTTGCTCCTTGGTTGGATCTTCGGGAACGTGCCGCAACGTTGCGCCGGCAGGAGCTTTCTGTTGTGCCGAAGCTTGTCTCGGCATGAGAGCGGCTGCCGCAGCCGCCGCAAGTGTCGATCCGGCCGCAAACAAAACGTTCCGGCGGCCTGGGTTCGGGAACATGCCGACTTTACAGTCGCAGTCTTCAAGCTCGTCTTTGTGTTTTGCGATTGAGCGCTGCTCGGCTTCGGTCATCGCCTCGGCAAGCTGCTGACGTTGGTCGCTACGTTCCAAATCTGGCATGGCTGCTCCTTCCCTGAATTTGCTCGCTACTTGTGTCGGTTGCGAGGCAAGTACGAAATCGGGCAAAGGGCGCGACAATAGCGCGCCGGAGAACTCAGGCTCGCTCAAGTACCAGTAATTCACGCTCACTCTAAGTATTCAAGCAACAGTAAAGATTTGCAATATCTTTGATCGGCAAT
>DATAIA010000279.1:0-3707 GCA_036262895.1 Xanthobacteraceae bacterium | reverse complement strand
TCGACATCGTAGCGCCGAGTTTGCTGCAGCACGGTTCTTCCAAACTCCAGATGTATTACATTGGCCCGAAGGAAAGGCCGATTTTCAGAACCGCACCATATACGGACCAAGCCCAGACTTTCGATCGTCTCTATCCCGGTCACAACAATGAAAATTTCTGGCAATTCTTTTTTCCCGGGCTCTACGAGTCTTGGCAGGGCTGGGCCGCCAATATGAATTCGCGGCCGGTCGCAGAGGACATCACGCAGACCGCGCCATATACCGATGCGATTACCGGGAAGCTCATCGTGAGTTTCTTTCATCCCCTATGGACGGCTGACAGGAAGGACGTCGCCGGCGCCGCTGGCGCGGACATCACGCTCGACCAACTCGCGCAGACCGTTGAAAACGTTAAAGTGGCCCAATCCGGGTTTGGTCTTCTCGCAATGTCCGACGGAAACGTCGTCGCGATCAACCATACAGGCGAGGAAACTCTAGGCCTGCGATCCGCGAGCGATGCGAGCGGAACAGGCGTGACTGGGCTGGAGCGGTCATTGAAGGGAAGTTCACAGCCCGAAATTGCGAAAATGGCACTGGACCGCGAACAGGGCATCCAACACCTGCTGTTGGAACGAAACGGGCAAAAAGTCCCCTACATCGTGATCGTGAAGAAACTCCCTGCGACCAATCTCTGGTCCAGCGGCCCGGTCCGTCAAGAGGCGATGTCCCTCGTCCTGGTCGTACCCGAGCGGGAAATCGATGCTTCCCTGTATGCCGCACAAGCCAAGATTTCCGAGGCAACGAACCGTATCGTGCTCTATCAGATCCTGGCAATCGCGATGTCGCTGGCGATCGTCACCATCGCGGTGCTTGCAGCATCAAAGCGAATAACGAGCGGTATCAGTGCTCTCGCCGATGCCGCGAGAAGGATCCAGACGAAGGATTATTCGGTACGGGTTGCCATCGCCAGCAGAGACGAGGTTGGCGAGGCCGGGGAAGCATTCAACAGGATGGCCGAAGAGATCAGCTTTCACACTGAAAATCTCGAGCAACTCGTCGAGGAGCGAACGGCGCAGATCGAGGATGCAAAGGAAGAGATTTCCACGTTGAACGCTCAGCTTCAGCGAGAAAATCGACGGCTTGGGACGGAACTGGCCGTCGCCGAGAGAATCCAGCTGATGGTGCTGCCGTTGCATCAGGAGCTCGACGAAGTGCAGGCGCTGGAAATAGCGGCATATATGAGACCCGCCGAGGAGGTCGGTGGCGACTATTACGATGTTTTGAAAAGCGGCCATCGCCTGAAAATCGGCATTGGCGACGTCGCCGGGCACGGGCTCGAAAGCGGAGTCTTGATGTTGATGGTTCAGTCGGTCGCTCGCGCGCTGCAGGAGGCAGGCAATGCCGATGCAGTCAAATTTCTCACCGACCTTAATAGTGCGCTTTTCAAGAATATCGTGAGAACCAAGATCGACAAGCACCTCACTTTGGCGTTCCTTGATTACGATGGAAAAGAAATGATCCTGTCCGGCCAGCACGAAGAGGTGATCGTTATACGGACGAACGGTGAGATCGAGCGTATTGATACGATGGATCTGGGAATACCGATCGGGCTGCAGGCCGACATTTCCGAGTTCATCAAGACGCGCAGGATAGCGTTCGAGAAGGGCGACCTCATTCTTCTCCACACAGACGGCGTGACGGAGGCCGAGAACGATGCTGGAGAACTGTTTGGCATTGAACGTCTGTGCCACGAGGCACTTCGCGTCAAGAACGAAAGTGCCGACAAAGTCGTCTCCGGAATCGTGGCGGCATTAATGCACTTTATCGGGTCACATAAGATCCATGACGACATCACACTTCTCGCAGTACGACACAGGTGATGCATGACACCGACGTTATATGGGATCGAAACTCTTGCAGGTGAGAACCTGGATGCAAGCACGCGTCTGACCTTGCACGACGGACCGCTTCAACTCGGGTGGAAACATTCGGGCATGACTTCGGACTTTATCGCAGAAGTTATGGCGCTGCCCTATTCCCACTCGAAGAGAGACTACACGCAAGCCCATCACGACATCGGCTATCTCAGCAACGAGCTGATCGAAAATGCCGTAAAATTTCGACGGCCAGGAGAAATCCTCATCGAAGCCGGAATATCCGACGGATGCTTTTTCATGAGGATAACGAACAACATCGATGGCGCATCGTCATCTCGTCTGCAGCAACTGCTGCACCGACTTCGCTCGACGGAACCTGGGGAACTCCTTCTGGAACGAATCGAAAGCAATGCCATATCCGAAGGGAGTGGCTCCGGTTTGGGTTTGCTCACCCTCTTAAGCGATTATGATGCAAAAATGGCGTGGGCATTCGAAGAGGCCGACGAGGACGAATTCAAACTGACGACGACAGCCTTGGTGGCTTTACCGCCCTCCTCCAATCTGTGAGCGAAAAATGGAAATCAGGGACGAAAACTTCCGTGTATGGGCTGAAAACAACGAAGTATATCTAGATGGTGTATTTCGGCTGGCAGGACCCGACGCCTACGCGCCTATTCATTCGATGATACTGGGGCTGCTCCATGGAGGTCACAAACAGGTAATATTCAACTTGACTGGCCTCGAGTTCCTCAACTCTTCCGGCATAAACCTGCTTGCCAAACTGACAATCGAGGCCAGGAAAATGGACGAGCTTCAGCTTGTTGTGAAAGGCACCAACCAATATCCCTGGCAAGCAAAATCGCTTCCGAATTTGAAAAAGCTGCATCCACTGGTTGATTTGCGCCTGGCGTAAAGTTTGCTGCTATCGGCGGAAAGGCATGACGACAGAAAACGAGCGATAGGTGCGCCGCGCATCGACGGAAGGCTATTTAGTGAAGACCTGGAAATGAGTTTCGGGGTTTTGCTATCAGATCGTGAAATGAACCTCTCCCAAGGCTGGGCATATATCTCAGATCCATCAAGCCAATCCTGTTTTCCTGCATACCCGCGGCTCGACGCGTGACCTCGTGATAAGCGCGAATGCATCGGCCCGAGGCTCACCCGACCGGTCGGACTGGCCGACCGGTGAGAGCGCAAGACCGATGATGGTGTGATGCATTCTCCTGCGCCAAGAACGCCCTGATCAACTATTTCAGCGAGCGAATTCCAGCAAAAAGCGGGCCGAGGCCTTCCGCTATCGTCAGGTGCACGATTACCGCTTCGCGAAACTGAGTATAGGGCAGTCCGCCCATCATTGCCGTTTGAACCACGGCCATGACCTCTCCGGCTTCGGAGCCGATCATCGTAAAACCCAGGATGCGATCATCATTCGCGCCTACAATAGCTTTCATGAAGCCTTGCGTCTCCTCGGTTGCTTCGGTGCGCAGCACATTTCCCATTGGCAGTGTCGCGACCCGATAGGCGATGCCCAGGCGCTGGGCTTCGCTTTCGCTCATGCCGACACGGGCAAGCGGAGGATCCGTAAACATCACATAGGGGATCTGGCGAGCGTCGGTGCGACGATCGCCTCCCGCCATGTTGTCACGAACGATGCGGAAATCATCGACGGACACATGCGTAAACTGCGGACTGCCGGCGCACTCGCCGATCGCCCAGACGCCGTCTTTCGTAGATTCCAGACGTTCATTGACGCGAATGAATCCGCGAGTATCCAGTTCGACACCGGTCTTCTCAAGTCCGATGTCGGCCGTGTTTGGAACCCGACCGGCAGCCACCAGCAAGTCGCTGCCT
>DATAIA010000278.1:0-14440 GCA_036262895.1 Xanthobacteraceae bacterium | reverse complement strand
TGGAGGAGCGGATTCCGGTTCATGCCCCCGGATCCGTCGCGGGGGCGGGGTGTGAGTTTTTGGGAACGATTCTCGACGTTTCGAAAGGAGGCGCATCGTTCCGACCCAAGGATCTGACGTCCGCTATTTCAGAGGCGCAAGCAATTACAATCCATATCCCGGAGATTGGGAGGATAGAAGCACGCATTATTGCGAAGGGCTCCACCGATCTGCACGTCAAGTTTGAAAACCTGACAGCTCAACAGGACGCAGATATAAATCGCTATATCGCAGCAAAGAGCCATGCCGATGCCAAATTTATAGAAGCCGCTGTCAAGACCGCAGGGGATATCGGATCGGCGTTTGAAGCTGCCATCAAACAGGGGCAGATCACGCATGACGCTGTGTTCGATGTGAAATATCAACCGATTCCAAATACCGACCCTCAACAATTTACTACGCGTTATCTGAAACTAGCAGACTCGATATTCCCGACATTTTTGGAGCCGGTTCTTGCGCTCGACGATCGCGTTTTTTTCTGCGCAGCGCTTGATCGAAATGGTTATCTGCCCACTCATAACCGCAAGTTCTCACACCCGCAGAGACAAGGCGATCCGAATTGGAATGCAACGAATTGCCGCAACCGTCGCATATTCGACGATCGGGGAGTCCTAACGTCTGTTCGAGATAGGCGGCGAAGCCTGCTTCAAACCCATGATCGCAACATGGGAGGCGGTCAGGTGGTCACGCTGAAGGAGGCAAGCTCCCCTATATTTGTTAATGGGCAGCATTGGGGTGCAGTGCGCCTCACCTACCGGACATAATCGAACCTGGCGAGCGTCCTGTTTGCTCCGTGCTTGCCGTTCATCGCATGGTTGAAATCCTCCGTGATCCGCACAACATTCCAATAAACGCGCACATCGTTCGCTTCGGCGAACCGAACGTCCAATTTGCCGCTCTATAATCCCAGCGGGCGACGAAATATTTTGACAACCGTCAATGTGTGCGCCGACCTTCCGGGTAAAAATCTGTACCGGAGGTTGATCCGTGCTGACAGATCCATTTTTGAACTACTTCGCATTGGGTTTGCTATTGTTTGTCGTCGTCGTGTTGTTCTATGGGATCATCGCGATCCACGACATTCCACACACCATTGCGGAGAAACGCAATCATCCGCATCAGGACGCAATCTATGCGGCTGGATGGGTGAGCCTGTTTACGCTCCACGCGTTGTGGCCGTTTCTTTGGATCTGGGCGATGGCCTACCGGCCGGAGCGCGGCTGGGGATTTTCACATCGTCCGTCAGGAACCGCACCAGGGATAGTCCCGGAAGCCGGTACGGGTCCGTCGACAGCGACCGATGAGCTTGAAGAACTAAGAAAGCGCGTCGCCGCGCTTGAACGAAAACAATGGGCAGGAGAGCGGTAATGGAACTCCTGCTGATCCTGATCTACGTCTCCATCTGCTACGTGATTTTCAAGATCTTCAGAATACCGGTCAACCAATGGTCGCTGGCAACCGCGTGTCTCGGTGGGATCATCGGGATTGCGTTCATCCTGCTGGTGATGAACTACAATCATCCCTTTACCAACAATGCGCGGATTTATTTTGCAGTAACGCCCGTTTTGCCCGCCATCAGGGGTCGGGTCGTCGAAGTGCCGGTCGAAGCTAACAAGCCTCTCAAAGAAGGCGATGTGCTTTTCAAGATTGATCCCAAACCCTATCAATATATGGTCGATCAGAAAAAGGCCGCGCTTGCCGAAGCTGAGCAAAATGTGCTCCAGCTTAAAGCTCAGCTTGATCAGGCAAAAGCGGCCACACAAAGAGCCGATGCGCAGTTTGGATTGGCGCAACAGAATTATAACAGACAGGCCGATCTTTTCTCGAGAAACGTCGTCGCCCAGGCTACGCTTGAGACTTATTCGCGCAATCTCGAAACTGCGCGGCAGTCGCTCGCGGGCGCAAGGGCGGAGGAGAACCGGGCGAGTCTCGCCTATTCGTCAAATATCGGTGGCGTGAATACCACGGTCGCGCGTTTGCGAGCCGAATTGGATGACGCGCAATTCGATCTCGATCAGACAATTGTGCGCGCGCCGAGCAGCGGTTTTGTGACGCAAGTCGCCCTGCGGCCGGGGGTGTACGTCGTTCCGGCGCCGCTGCGTCCCGCCATGGTGTTCGTCAATACCGAAAAGCGCGATCAGGAATTCGGTGCTGCCTTCCAGCAGAATTCGCTGCAGCGGGTAAAAAGCGGCGATGAAGCCGAGATTGCCTTCGATGCCGTGCCCGGTCGCGTGTTCAAAGGCAAAGTGCGGCTTGTGCTTGATGCCATTGCGGCCGGTCAGATTCAGTCAAGCGGAACGTTGGTCGATTTCGGTGAGCGAACCAATGGTGGCCGGGCGCTCGCGGTCATCGATATCGAAGATGATTTAGCGAACTATCAGATCCCGCCAGGCGCTGCCGCGCAGACGGCGATTTACACCGACTACTGGCATCACGTGTCTCTGATACGTAAAATCTTGTTACGGATGCGCAGTTGGGAGAACTACGTGTTTCTGGAGGGACACTGAGTGTCGTCCGCGCGTCTGCGATATGACAGCCTGCGTGGGGAACAAATCAATAGAGCTGCTTATTCAGTTCTATAATGACGATAACTGCCTTTGCAATGCAAGTTGCGCGTTTAACAATGACAAACGAATGTTGCTGTGCATCTAAGATGCTCGCCGCGATATGATCAAACAAAGCCATTTGAAGCACCCGCCGGTGCCGGGAAGGTGGCCAATGGTCGACTGGTTCGTGGCGACGTTACGGTCTTATCCGGAAATCGCGATATTTCTCTCATTAGCTTTTGGATTTCTTGTCGGCTCTAGAAAAATAGCCGGCTTCAGCCTGGGGAACGTTACGGCAACGCTGATCGCGGCCGTTATCATCGGTCAGATCGGGATCACCGTATCGCCGAATGTCAAATCGGCTTTCTTCATCCTGTTCATATTTGCGATTGGCTACGGTGTCGGCCCGCAGTTTGTCAGTGGATTGACGAGGGAAGGTCCGCGCCAGATCGGCTTCTCTCTCATTGTTCTCGTGCTCTGTCTGCTTGCGCCCTATGTCTGCGCCAGGATCGCAGGTCTCGATCTCGGCTATGCAGCCGGACTCTATTCCGGTTCGCAGACGATTTCGGCCTCAATCGGGGTCGCTTCTGACACAATCGGCCGATTGGATCTGCCGGCAGATCGAGCCCAGACGTTTATCAATCAAATTCCGATCGGCTATGCCGTCACCTACATTTTTGGAACGATCGGATCGGCGCTGATTCTTGCTCAGCTTGGTCCTAGGCTGATTGGCGTCGATTTGGAGCAGGCTTGCAAGGATTACGAAAAGCAGATGGGCGGTGGTGCAGTAACCGCCGAGCCCGGCATTTTCTCGACAAATATCCGAATCGCAGTGCGCACCTATCGGATTCCCCCCGGCAGCGACATGATCGGTAAACCGGTCAGTGAGCTGCTGCCGGGCTTGCGGATCTACATTGAACGGGTCCGGCGCGGCGGAGCGATCATCGACGCTGATGCAAACACAGTGCTGCAGGCCGAGGATATCGTTGCGATTTCGGGGCGACGTGAACTCTTGGTCGAAAATATCAACCCCATGCTTCCCGAGGTCCAAGATCCGGAAGTTCTCAGCATGGAGGCGGAGGTTGTCGACGTTCTGGTGACCAACAAAGACATCAGCGGCAGGACGCTGCAGGAGCTCTCGGAGGCCCCGTGGGCGCGGGGCGTCTATTTACGTAAAATCATGCGCTCGATGGTGGAAATACCCATTCTGCCGGGAACGGAAGTGCTCCGCGGTGACATTCTCACGCTTGTCGGAAGCCGCCGGCATGTGGAAATCGCAATCAGCAAAATCGGTTATCCCGATCGCCCCGTCGAAACCACGGATATCGCCTTCCTCAGCGGAGGAATTGTCATCGGCGGGCTGATTGGGGCGCTGGCTTATAAATTCGGCAGCATTCCGATCAGCCTCTCGACCACAGGCGGTGCGCTGCTGGCGGGCCTGGTGCTGGGGTGGCTGCGCACGGTACGGCCGGTATTCGGCCGCATTCCCGGTCCCGCCCTGTGGTTGCTCAATACACTCGGCCTCAACGTATTCATCGCAGTGGTCGGCATCACTGCCGGTCCGGGGTTTGTTGCAGGGCTGAAAGAGGTCGGGATCAGCCTGTTCATCTGGGGTGCGGTCGCCACCTCCATCCCGATGATCCTGTCCGTGTATATCGGCTGGTACATCTTCAAATTCCATCCGGCCATTTTGTTTGGTGCGTGTGCAGGTGTGCGCACGACAACGGCCGCGCTCGGAATGATTCAAGAAACGGCAAAAAGCAAAATTCCCGCGCTCGGCTATGGAATGCCTTACGCCATTGGCAACACCATCCTGACCATTTTCGGCATGGTGATTGTCCTCCTTTCCGTTTGAGCGCTAGTACCGGGAGCAAACCATGACCGACGTCCTCACATTGCGAAAATTCGAGGCGCTCAGTCCCTTCGAGATCAAGGACGAACTGATCAGTCTCGCGAAGAAAACCTCAAGAACCACGCAATCCGCGTTTCTCAATGCGGGCCGCGGCAATCCTAACTGGGTCGCGACCACTCCGCGCGAAGCTTTCTTTCTGCTGGGACAATTCGCGATTGTCGAAAGTAAGCGCGTGTTGGATCATCCTGCCGGTATCGGCGGAATGCCGCAGGCGAGCGGCATCGCGGCACGTCTCAAGGCGTGGCTTGAGAAGCATGCGGATATGCCCGGTGCTCCATTCCTGTCAGCGATGGTGCACTACGCGATCGAAAAATTCCATTTTGAGCCCGATGCGTTTGTGCACGAACTCGTCGATTCCATTATCGGCGATAATTATCCGGTGCCGGATCGCATGCTGGTTCACAACGAGCGGATCGTGCACGAATATTTGATGTGGGCGATGTGCGGCAATCCGCGACCGGCCGGAAAGTTCGACCTCTATGCGGTCGAAGGCGGCACCGCGGCGATGTGCTATATCTTCAAGTCGCTCAAGGCCAATCGCCTGCTGCATCCCGGCGACACGATTGCGCTGGGCACCCCGATTTTCACGCCCTATATCGAAATGACACACCTTGAGGATTACGACCTCAAGGTGGTGAACATCAAGGCGCCGCAGGAAAATCGGTTTCAGTATACCGACGAGGAAATCAAGAAGCTCGAAGATCCGAACATCAAGGCCTTTTTCGTCGTCAATCCTGGCAATCCCACCGGCATGGCGATGAGCAGGGAGACGATTGCGAAGATCACGGAGCTTGTGAAGACCAAGCGTCCCGATCTGATGTTGCTCACCGATGATGTCTATGGAACGTTCGTCGACAATTTCAGATCGCTGCTCGGTGAGTTGCCGCAAAATACCATCGGCGTTTATTCCTATTCCAAATATTTCGGCTGCACCGGCTGGAGGCTTGGCGCTATTGCAATCCACGAGGATAATATCTTCGATCGGATGATCGCAGAACTCCCTGAAGACGATGTGAGGGCGCTCGATAAGCGTTACGGCGCACTGACGCTGGAACCGCGCAAGGTCAAGTTCATCGATCGTATCGTCGCCGATAGCCGCGACGTGGCGCTCAACCACACTTCGGGGCTTTCATTGCCGCAACAGGTGATGATGACCATGTTCTCGCTAGGCGAGATGATGGACGTCGACAAGCACTATCAGAAAGCCTGCAAGGACATCATTCATCACCGCTTCTGGACCTTGGTTGACGGCTTGGGCCTTCATCTCGATCCCAATCCCAACTACGACGCTTATTATGGGCTGATCGATTTCGAGTTCTGGGCGCGTAAGAATGTCGGTGAAGAGGCCGTTAATTATCTCAAGCAACACATCCATCCCCTCGACCTCGCATTCCGCTTGGCCGAGGCGCACGGGATCGTTTTGCTAAACGGCGGAGGCTTTGAGGCGCCGAACTGGTCGCTTCGCGTCTCTCTCGCCAATCTACCTGATGAGGCTTACGAAGATATCGCACGTGGTGTTCGGACAATCGCGCGCGGCTACCGCGATGCATATCAGGCGTCGAAGGAGGCTCACGAGGAGCACGAGCACGAACCGGCTTAACGCCCGCTTTTATACAGAGGCTTGTTTCAGGGCGGCATCGAATTGCGGAGCGGTGTCATGATTGATTGGTTCGTGACGCTTCTGCGCGAGCGTCCCGAAGTGACGTTCTTTGCAACGATCACGTTGGGATACGCGATCGGCCGTTTGCGTATCGGCTCGTTCACCCTCGGCGCCGTGACCGGCGTTCTGCTGGCGGGCGTTCTCGTCGGGCAGCTCGGCGTTACATTGCCGAGCGCGCTTAAGCAGGTGTTCTTTCTGCTGTTTCTGTTCTCAATCGGCTATCGGACCGGCCCGCAATTTTTCCGTGGCTTGAAGCAGGATGGGCTCGCGCAGGCGGCGCTCGCGGCCGTGTTTGCTTTTGTCGGGCTCGGCGTCGCTTATGTGGCTGCGCGCGTGCTCGGCTATCAGGCCGGTACGGCAGCGGGTTTGATTGCGGGATCGCTAACGGAATCCGCAACAATAGGAACAGCAGGCGATGCGATCAATCAATTGGCGATTCCAGGGGATGCCAAAGCCCGCCTTTCCAACCAAATTCCCGTCGCTTTCGCCGTCACGTATCTGGTCGGGGTGATTGTCGCGGCGTGGTTCCTGGCGCAACTCGGCCCGCGCATTCTGAGGGTCGATCTTGCCGCCGAATGCCGGGCTTATGAGGAACGGATGTCAGGCGGCGAGCGGAAAGACCAACTCATGATCTGGCGCATGTTTGATGTTCGCACGTTCCGGGTCGAGCCAACCTCGCCAATTGCTGGGCGTCCGGTTCATGAAGTCGAGCGGCTTATTGCGGGCGCACGGCTTCACATCGATCGTGTTCGCCGGCAAGGGGAAGTTAACAAGGTAGAGCCGGAATTTATTTTGGCGTCCGGCGATGTGATCAGCGTTGCGGGCCGGCATGAGATTATAATTGAGCATTCCAGCACCTTCGGTACCGAAGTAATCGATCAAGATTTGGTTCAGGGCGCTGCCGATGTTGTCGACGTGGTTGTCACGAACAAAGAGCTTGATGGCAAGGAACTGAGGGAGCTCGCAGAAAGACCATTTGCACGCGGCATTTTTCTCCGTGGCATGACACGGAGTGGAGTCGCTATACCTGTGACACCGGCAACCGCCGTCGAGCGCGGTGACGTTTTGTCGATTGTTGGCACTCCGGAGCGTACCAAGGCTGCAATCGAGGAAATCGGCGTGGCGGACCGCGTGACTGACGTCACGGACATGGTTTTTGTCGGCCTGGGCATTGTGATGGGCGCTGTTGTCGGCATACCGGGATTTCGCTTCGGCGCCCTTGAAATCGGACTGAGTGAAAGCGTAGGCGTACTCCTGGGCGGGCTGATTTTTGGTTGGCTGCGCTCGGTTCGCCCAAGGCTTGGACGGATCCCCACGCCTACACTTTGGCTTTTTGAGTCTCTCGGCCTGACCGGTTTCGTCGCCGTGGTCGGACTTTCGGCGGGTCCGGACTTCGTGCGGGGATTGCAAGAGTCCGGGCTGAGCTTGATATTGGCGGCCGTTATCGTGCTCGTGAGCGCTCAATTCGTGACGTTAATGGTAGGGCATTTCTTTTTTCGCATGCATCCAGGCATTTTGCTCGGCGCATGTGCCGGCGCGGGAACGGCAACACCCGCACTCGCGGCCGTGCAAGAGGTCGCAAAGAGTAGCGTTCCTACCCTCGGCTATGGCGTAAGCTACGCAGTCGGAAACGTGTTTCTCGCGCTGTGGGGAACGGTCATCATCTTTCTGCTCGCCTGAGCTGCGATCAAATCTTTTCCGAACGCCGCCGGGAAAGGCCGAGTCCCTGGCGATCTTCCTGGAGCGCTGTTTTCTTGTCCTCGGAGTCAAACAGCGAATGTTCGACAGTCAAATCGAGATGAAGGAGATAGTGTCGTACCGCTTCGGCACGCGCCGGCGCGGTCGTTTCTGCAAGGTCGACAAGCGCGGAGCGCAATCGCCGCATCACTTGAACTGATGTCGCGCCATATTGGCGGATTTCATCAAACGCGAGTGCCAGATAATCCTCCCAGGTCGGCATCGGAATGGTAAGTCGCAACTTCCCATCGCCGTCTCTGGCGAAGCCCGTATTGAGTTCGTACCGCCCGAGGCGGCGCAAAAGGTCCTCAATCTGATCGATTGCCTGGACGGCGCTGGTGGGATCGTTGATCGCGGGAGAGAGCGCCCTGATTGCAATGTCGACCAAGAGGCGGATCGGATATTTCGGATCCTGCTCGAAGGTGCGCTCGCCCGCAAGATCGATGGCGTGCAACAGGTCGTCGTCCCCAATTCTGCCCTTTGCAGCATGAACCCGCAGAACGACATCGCCATCGACAAGAGTGTCACCCACAGCGGAGGCCATCTCGATCATGGCGTCGTGTTTTCGCGCCTGCTCGACCAGGGCATCAATCTTGAATTTTGCAATTGTTTGCGGACGTCCTGAATAGGTCAAAATCTGGGTGCTGGGGCCGAGCATAGTCGTTTGGTCGGGGCCCCGTTCGCTTATGTGATCAGAGGTCTGCGCCGCTTCCTGCTGTTCGAACATGTCGCGGATCACATCGCGGCCTTTATCACCGATGAGTTGCAGCACGTTTGTGATCTGGAGAGTCGGGAGACGTTGTACCAACAGGGCGAACATGACCATGCTGACCACGATCATGATGGCAACGGCCGCCATCGAAAGCGCCGGCCCTGCGCCGGATCCGCCGCGGTCGATCCAGGCAAGTGTGAACAGCGCATAGAGGAAGGTCGCGGAAAACGCGCCGAGCGAATGGAACAGCAGACGGTCGCGCGCGAACCATAGTACCAGCCGTGGCGAATAGGCGACCGCGCTGAATTGCACCATCACAAAAGCCAAAGCGAATATAATGCCGGTCAGGGCCATCATTCCCGAAGTGGCGGCGGAAAGGTACGCCTGTGCCGAAGCGACCGACAGATTTAACGCGAACAGACTGCCGTAGGCCTGCTCGATACGAGGTAGTGTCAGGCCACAAACAACGCTTGCACCGAGGTAGATCATCGGAATGGACCAAAGCCGCATTGCGATTCCTCCGCGGGTAAGGTTCGGCACTCAAGAAAAATTACTTTCAGGCGAACTCCGCTGGGTGCGACGCATGGCGCCACCATAGGGCAACCAGCAGCGATCCCAGCACTTCAAAAATTCCATAAGTCAGAGCTGCAGAAACAGCCGGTGTGCCGGCGAAATTGCCGGTTACAATCAAGAGCCCAAGCCCGATATTGCGCAGTGAAGTGGTGAGCGCCATGGTCTTGCGGCCTTGCCAGCTTGATCCGCCGGCAAACCATCCGGCAACAAGACTTCCAATGAGCAGCATCGCGATTCCAGCGAAGCCACGCAGGTGAATGTTGGCAAGCAACGAAAATTGCGTGGCTATGATCAGGCCCGCGACGCTCAGGTTGAGGAACTGGCTTGCCCGATCGAATAACGGTGTGATCCTGTCAGCGAAATGCGGCTTCCAATATTTCAAAAGGACTCCAACCAGCAGTGGCACCAATTGCGTGATCAGCAGCACAATCACAAGGTCAGCCAGGTTGATGCGCGCTGCCGTGCTGCCGGTGAGCCATGGCAAAAGCGCGTTCAGCAGAAGCGGCGATAGGATTGCTGACGATCCCGCAAGGATCACCATCAAGCCGATCGACTGGGGCACATCGGCACGCGCGATTCGGGCGAGGGGAGGCCCGAACGGCGCGCCGGGACAGACCGCAAGCACAAGCAGGCCGGCGGAGACCATTGGGCTTGCATTGAACTGAATGAGTAGCAGGACGGCGAAGCAGGGTACGACGAGACAGTTCGCGACTGCCGCCCGCACGAGCAACTGCCAATCGCTGATGGTGCGCGAAAGTTCCGCAAAGGTTACGCGCAGACCGATCAGAATCATCATCACGATCAGCGTGATCGTGACGAGGAGATTGATGATTTGATCGAGCGACATCGCGATCTCACGGCCAATTATTTTCGGTCACTTGGTCCCGGAGCCCTGCTGGATCGGCTCGATGAGTGTATCCATCCGCACTGGGCTGATGGATCCCGGCTCTCCTCGGACAATTCCGGGTCGGCCGGGGTGATGGCGTAGGTCGATGACAGGGCCAAGATTCCAGAGCCGTCATTCCGGCCAAGGCGCACTCCCGAAGTCGGATGTTTCCCCAAGTCTGACTGCGCGCCGCGAGCCGGAAGCCATCACCCCAGAGCAAGTTTAGCGAACCACTGCATCAAGCAAATTTTTCACTGTCTAAACTAATAAAGTTCCGAAACGAAATGTTTGCCTTCCAGCGTTGCCTGATCGTCATACTTTCCATCATCAGATCGCTTGGGCAGCTTGACCTTTGCTTGCTTGATTTTCTTGAAGGGAATCGATCGCAAGATATGGGAAATACAATTGAGCCGTGCTCGACGCTTGTCATCGGAACGCACGATGTACCATGGGGCGTGCCCGCTGTCGGTTGCCTCCAACATCATGTCGCGAGCTTGGGAATAGGCATACCAGTGTCGGTAGGACTCAAGATCCATTGGGCTCAGCTTCCATTGCCGCAATGGATCATCGATGCGTGCCATGAATCTGCGCTCCTGTTCCTCTTTGCTGACTTCCAGCCAGATCTTGAGAAGTGTGATGCCGGTATCGCTGATGTATTTCTCAATCTCCGGACAGAGCGCCAGGAAACGGCGATGGTCGCGTTCGCTGCAAAAACCCATGACGTATTCGACGCCAGCGCGATTGTACCAACTGCGATCGAAAATGATGACTTCGCCTGCTGCCGGGAAGCGTTCGATGTATCGCTGCATGAATAATTGCGTTTTCTCGCGATCGGAGGGGGCCGGCAGAGCTACCGTGCGAAAGACGCGCGGGCTCACCCGTTCGGTAATGGCCTTGATGGTGCCGCCCTTACCGGCCGCGTCTCGGCCTTCAAAGATGATAATGATCCGCGCGCCCGTTTCTTTGATCCAGGCCTGCAAGTGGCAGAGCTCAACTTGAAGCTTGCGCAATTCCTTCTCATAGGTCTTGCGCTTCATTTTTCGATGTTTGCTATTGCCTGATTTTGAGGGGCCGATTTCTGGTTCAGGGGAGAGAGGCTTACGGGCGTTTCGGAACGCTGCCTTCTGAATAATTTCTCGCGTGCGCATGGGCCCGCCTCAATCCATGATGTGATAGCCGCCATCGATGTAGAGCGTATCGCCGGTGATCAGCCGTGCGGCATCGTGCGCCAGGAAGGCGGTGGCTGCACCGACATCGTCGATGCTGACCAGACTGCGTGCCGGCGCTTTTTCTTTTGCTCTATCGAGGAGCATATCGAATTCCGGAATGCCTGAAGCAGCTCGCGTCGCGAGTGGTCCCGGCGAGATCGCGTGGACGCGGATGCCCTTCGGCCCAAGTTCGGCAGCGATATATCGGACTGCGCTTTCAAGTGCTGCCTTGGCAACTCCCATGATGTTGTAATTTTCGATCACCATCTGGCTGCCGTAATAGGTCATCGTAAAAAGGCTGCCGCCCCTGCGCATCAGCGGCTCCGCCAAATGCGCCATGCGGATAAACGACCAGCAGGAAATCTCCATGGTTTTCAGAAATCCATCGAGCGGTACGTCCGTTACGCGGCCTTGCAAGGTGTCCTTGGGAGAAAACGCGATCGAATGCACAATGAAATCGAGTTTGCCCCAATCCTTGCCGATGCGATCAAACACGGCCTCAAGCTGGCCCGCCACGTTCAGATCAAGCGGCATGACGATTTTGGATTCGAGCACACTTGCCAGCGGCTCGACGTGCTTCTTAGCTTTTTCATTGAGATATGTGACTGCGAGGTCGGCCCCAAAAGCACGAAACGCCTTGGCGCATCCCCAGGCAATCGATTGATCGTTGGCAATCCCGACGACGAGGCCTTTTTTGTCTTCGAGCAGCTTCGCCTTCACTTGAGGGATCATCGCTGGATCCTTTGACGCGCTTACGGAAGACATTCAACTATTTTGTCGCAGGTATTCCCGGAAGATGTTCTGCTATTTTGCGTCTGCCAATTCTCACCTTCCCACTGACGCCCATTGGCATCGTGGCAAACTCATGTTCTCAGCGTTCGGCCCGTTATCTGGCCAAATCACTTCTTCCCTTTTGTAGGCCGTTCGACAGCGACTGCGTGATCCGCTGGCAATCTTCCATAATCCGCCGCCCATCTTCCATAGCCATTTGCATGCGCTGCGTTGCGCAGTCCCTGTAGGCTTCGAACGCTTCCGGAGCGGATTTGGTCGTCGCAAGTTTGGTCGCCAGCTCGGACCAAAGATCCATTTCCGTTCTCATTCGCGCGAACCACTCCTGGCTGCTGTGTTCAAACGTCTTGAAGAGCTCTTCCTGCATTCCAAGAACGGCACCTTGAGGAGTCTCGCTCTCCGCGCGGTGTGATTCTCTTGCTCTCATCGCCATTTTTTTATCCTCCTTGCGGGACCGATAGCGCCGCAACACTGTGAAGTTGATTACCCCCAACTCAGCGTTATGCCGATCTCTCCGGGCATCCCGCCCGGGAAATCGACGATCTGAAATTTCAGTTTGTAACCGCGAGGCTGCAGGTACTGTTTCCAGAATTGAAAAAGCTCCAATGGCAGTCCCGTCAACGTGTTTTCCCAACCTGGCTCCTGCTGGTTGATGGCGCGTCCGCGATCCGTGCAAATCTCGTTGGGGAACCGGCCGACCTCGACCTCAATGAGGCCGTTGTCGACGGCCCGTTTGATAATCACGGCGGCGCGTTTCATCCGCTCTTCGTCGGCCACACCCGAGGGTTTCGAGAGATTGGCTAGGAGCGCTTTCTTTTCCGCGTCAGCCTCCGTGCGCTGGCGTACCGCCTTTGCCGCTTCTTCCGCCTCGGTCAGCGCAATCTTTGTTCTCAGGTCCTTTGCCGTCGGCAGGAGTTCATCGATGGTTACCGCCATAGGCACCTCGCGGGGAAATCAAACCTGGACGTTTACCCGGTCATTCCGGGCCTTTGATTTCGTGCAAAACGGTTGATTTGTCGCAGTTCCGATGCACCGCAAACGACAAAGTCGTGTCCAAGTTCCGAACCGCTTTGCTTTAAGTCAACACGTCAACGCAGTCGCGGGGGTTTTGGTTTTACTTTGGTCTTGCGCAACTGGATTGCGACTAAACGCGCAAGCGCAATACGCGTATTGCCAAGCTAGCATTGTGGCCTCGATTAAGAGGACGACGGGAGTGGTCACCATGATGTCTGACCGGAAGAGCGTCGCTTCAAAAAGCGGTATTGGTTCGGTTGAAAAACGTCCACTCCATCTGGGTATTTTTGCGCCTGCTGCGGAATATATGATCGATGCCATGCAACGCAGCGTCTTGTTCTGGGACGTGATGCGCCGACGCGGAAATCAGTACCGTGAGCATCTGAGTAAGCTTGCTCCTCACGTTCTCGATTATGGCGTAGAGGTAATTGTTGATGGTCGCAAGTTGCCGAAGCCGGTCAACTATGTGTTGGCCCGCGTCGTGCCTCCGGCAAACACCAAAATTGACGAAACAAAGCGTCCGTTCGTTATCGTTGATCCACGCGCCGGTCACGGGCCGGGCATTGGTGGCTTCAAGGCTGACAGCGAAATCGGCGTTGCCTTTAGGGCGGGGCACCCCTGTTATTTCATTGGCTTTCTGCCTGATCCAATGCCCGGACAAACCATTGAAGACATCGGCCGCGCCGAAGCTGATTTTTTGGAGAAGGTGATCGCCTTACATCCGAAGGCGGATGGCAAACCATGCGTGATCGGCAATTGCCAGGCGGGCTGGGCGATCATGATGCTGGCGGCGGTTCAGCCTCAATTGTTTGGGCCGATTATTATCGCAGGTTCCCCATTGTCTTATTGGGCCGGTGTTCACGGGCAAAACCCCATGCGTTACACCGGCGGATTGCTGGGTGGAAGCTGGCTTACAGCGCTGGCCAGCGATCTCGGCCAAGGCACATTCGATGGTGCATGGCTGGTGCAGAATTTCGAAAGTCAAAATCCCGCCAACACGCTGTGGGGCAAGCAGTATAATCTCTATTCCAAGATCGATAGCGAGGCGCCGCGCTATCTGGGGTTTGAGCGCTGGTGGGGCGGCCATGTGAATCTGAACGCCGAGGAAATCCAGTTCATCGTCGACGAATTATTTATCGGGAATAATCTGGCTGCGGGACGCATTCACACGTCGAACGGAACGGCGATCGATCTCCGCAATATCCGGTCGCCCGTCGTCGTGTTTTGTTCCAAGGGAGATAATATTACGCCGCCACAGCAGGCGCTTGGATGGATTCTCGATCTCTACGATGATGTCGATCAGATCCGATCTTACGGTCAGACGATCGTCTACACGGTTCACGAAAGCGTTGGTCATCTCGGGA
>DATAIA010000277.1:0-2114 GCA_036262895.1 Xanthobacteraceae bacterium | reverse complement strand
TTCCATGATGCGGCGTTCCGGAGTGGCGCAGACGAAGTTGCCGCCCAGGCCAATGAAAGCCTTGACCTTGCCGCCGATGATACCTTGGCACGTCTCGACGGTGTTCATGCCCTTCTCGCGCGGGGGCTCGAATCCGAACTGCTTGGCGATCTTGTCGAGCGGCACGAGTTCCGGCTTGTCGGCGATGCCGACCGTGCGCTGGCCCTGCACATTGGAGTGACCGCGTACCGGAGAAATGCCGGTGCCGTCGCGGCCGATATTGCCTCTCAGCAGCATCATGTTCATAAATATCGTCACGTTCTGGAAGCCATGAACGTGCTGGGTCAGGCCCATGCCGAAAATACCGATGACACGATCGGCCTCAACATAGACCTGAGCGGCGCCTTCGATCACCTGACGCGAGAGGCCCGACGCCGCCTCGATCTCGTCCCATGACGTTTCGCGGACCTTGCCTTCGAATTCATCGAGACCGCTGGTGTGCTGCTCGATGAAAGCCGTATCGAGCACGCGTTTGCCCTTGAGCGTGGCGGCGTCGTCGGCGGCGAATATATACTTGCAGATTCCCAGAATGACCGCGATGTCACCACCGATTTTGACCTGATGGTACTGATTGCTGATGACCGTTTCTTTGCCGGTAAGCATCTCGGTGCCGACGCCCACGTCGATCGATTCTTTGAGGGCCACACCCGTGGTCTCGTGACACATGTTCGACGAGTCCGGGAGATTGTTGGTGCCGTAGAGGCGAACGAATAACGCATAGAGGTAGGAAGTTTCGAGGCTCGCTCGTCCCGACGAATAAAAGATGAAGGAGTTGGGATCGAAAGACCTCAGCTGTTGGCCGATACCTCGAAAAGCTTCGTCCCATTGGCATGGCACGTAGCGATCACTCGCGGCGTCATAGCGCATTGGATGGGTCAGGCGTCCTTGCTGCTCGAGATCGTAGTCGCTCCAATCGCGCAACTCGGTCACGGAGTGTTTGGCGAAAAAATCCGGGGTGCAGCGACGCGTGGTCAACTCCCACAGCGTCGCCTTGGCGCCATTCTCGCAAAATTCAAAGGTGTGGTGGTCGGCGGGCTTCGCCCGTGAACACGACGTGCACATGAGGCCTTTCGGCTTGTTCTGTCGCATCAGGGTTTCGAGTGCTGCGGGTGTGTCCCATTCCTTTCCGAAGATCTGGGCAATTCCTTTTAGGGATCCCCAGCCGCCAGCGGTCCCATCGTATTCTACGGTGGTGCCGCTCTCCAATACGGCCTCTTTCTCGGCCATGATCCGGTCCTGCTCGTTGCCAGCCGCCCTGGAACGGTTTCAACGAGCCGTCACCCCAAGGGTTCCATTGTTCGGACGTAGTAGTATCGTCTTATGGTCGACGCCCTTCGGTCGGCCCTCCCGGCCAGCACGTCCAGGCTCCAAGCAGACCGTTTGGCTCCCTCAACATGGGTCGCTGCAGCATCCTGCTGCTGGTCCGCAGCGCTTAGAAACGCGGTATGCGTCGAAGCTAATTCGTTCCTTCTGCGGTCAGATTGCTAAGCGCCTGCGGTCAAGAGCCGGATGAATACATCCCGACCATGGGGATCATGTGAAGTTGCAGCTCAATACCGTCGAGATCGCGGCATTGCGGTCTCACGGTGAGGCTACGCACGAGAGCGGAAAAGGGCCTTCAGGCTTTTGTTTCTGCCTTCACAGAGGAGAGCAGCACAGCGACCCAACGGGTACTCTCAAACTGTCCGCAGATAATCACAAGCGAGACAGTCAGCGGAATGGCAATGAGCGCGCCCGCGAATCCCCAGACCCAGCTCCAGAACGCCAAGGCGAGCACAATGGCTATCGGAGCGAGCGATAGGCTGCGCCCCTGCAGCATCGGATAAATAAAATTGCTGACCACGATCTGGATAAGGGAGAAGCCCACCAGCGCGATAAGCAACCAGCTAAAGCTCTTGAATTGGATCAATGCATAGAGCGTCGGCGGTACGATCCCGGCAAAGTTGCCGACCACTGGAATAAAGTTCAGAAGGAAATTCAAAATGCCCCAAACGAGCGGCAGCTCGAGACCGATCGCAAATGCCCACAGCCCTGATGCGACCCCGGTCAACAGACTCGTCAACAGCGTAATGCCA
>DATAIA010000276.1:0-2547 GCA_036262895.1 Xanthobacteraceae bacterium | reverse complement strand
CTCGCCTTCATCGAGGTCCGCGCCGCTTGATGCGACGCGTTCGGTCCAAATCCGGACCGCGGCTCGACAATGTAAGGACTGCCCGCAAGGGCAGTCCTTCTTGCTTTTGGATCCTGCCTTCGATTGGTGAGTTATGGGTTGCAGCTGCGGTTTGATCGGTTGCTGACGTTCAAGCATTCCACATGCAACCCCGCGGAGGCGAAATCCGATGGCGGCCACGCCGCTGATTGAGCTCGATCACATCTACAAATCGTTCGACGGAGAACGAGGATTTGCGGTTTGCGACGTCTCGATATCAATCGAATCCGGTGTTTTTGTCGCAATGGTCGGCACATCGGGATCCGGAAAAACGACGACACTAAAAACCATCAATCGCTTGATTGAGCCTGATCGTGGCGAGGTCCGAATCCTCGGCAAGCCGATAAACACTATCGATGCGCCTCGCCTGCGACGTCAAATCGGTTATGTCTTTCAGGGGATCGGCCTGTTCCCGCATATGACAATCGCGGAGAATATCGGGATTACCCCCCAATTACTGAATTGGCCGGATGTCGATATCTCGCGGCGCGTCGCAGAACTGCTCGATCTTGTTAGTCTTCCCCAACACTATGCGACACGCCTGCCGGACGCCTTGTCTGGCGGCGAACAACAACGAGCGGGTGTTGCACGCGCCATCGCGGCCCGACCGCGCATCGTTTTGATGGACGAACCCTTTGGCGCGCTCGATGCCGTCACACACGACACGCTTAGTGCCGCCTACCGCCAAATTCATGATCGCCTTGGCCTGACGACAATCATGGTCACTCACGACGTGCAGGAAGCCGTGCTGCGCGCTGACCTTATTGCAGTCATGCATGCGGGTCGGCTTTTGGCCTGCGATACGCCCCGCATGTTGTTGTCCGGCACAGCCGATATTGAAGTGAATACACTCATGGCAGCGCCAAGACGGCAGGCTGAGCAGATCGGCAAACTTCTCGCAAATGATAGCGGACCAATTTAATGGACGAGCGCGTTGCCGATGCAATCCGCTTACTGCCGAGTTACCTCACACAGCATGTCATCTTGAGCGTATCGGCGCTGACTCTCGGAATCGTATTAAGCCTGCCGCTCGCAATTCTCGCCGCCCGAAATAAAAAAATAAGATGGCCGGTCCTTGCTCTGGCCAGTCTGGTTCAGACCATTCCGGGCTTGGCGCTTCTCGCACTGTTTTATCCGCTCTTGCTTGGATTTTCCGCAATTGCCGAACCGGTTCTCGGCATCACTATTCCAGCCCTGGGATTTCTGCCATCGCTCTTGGCACTGACGCTCTATTCAATGTTGCCGATATTGCGCAATGCCGTTGCCGGATTGACCACAATCGATCACGCAATCATCGAAGCCGCCGATGGTGTAGGCATGACTCCTCGCCAGCGGCTGTGGCGCATTGAAACGCCGTTGGCCGCACCTGTTGTCATGGCAGGGATACGAACCGCAGCTGTCTGGACAATTGGCGCAGCCACACTCGCAACGCCGGTCGGACAAACGACGCTTGGCAACTTTATTTTCTCGGGCTTACAAACCGAGAATTGGGTTTCGGTTCTATTTGGTTGCGCGGCCGCGGCTGCATTGGCGCTCATCGTGGATCAACTGCTTGGCTTGATCGAAATTGGCGCAGCGCGGCGCGATCGTCGCCGCATCCTGATCGGAATAACCGGACTTGCAGTCGGAACGGCAAGCGCCTTCGCACCACTCATATCAAAAGAACAGACCAGCTATGTGGTCGGCGCTAAAAATTTCAGCGAGCAATTCATCCTTGCTGAATTAATTTCAAGCGAGATCAAGCATCACGGGGCCACTGTCGCCCGCAAGGACGGGCTAGGTTCCGCCGTTGCCTTCCGCGCACTCGTAAACAGCGATATCGATGTCTATATCGATTACTCCGGCACCCTTTGGACGAACGTTCTCGGCCGCAATGATATCATTGCGCGCGAGCCGATGCTGCACGCTTTGAGCGATGCTTTACGCCAACGCTTCGGCGTTGTGGTGGTGGGACCGCTCGGATTCGAAAATGCGTACGTGCTCGCAATGCAGCAGTCCCGTGCGTCAGCTCTTGGCGCAAGGACGATCGCCGATCTTACGGTGCATGCCTCAAACCTCGTCCTCGGCAGCGATCTTGAATTCCTCAGTCGACCGGAATGGTCCTCGCTCCGAGAAACCTATGGCTTGGCATTCCGTACAGAGCGATCCTTTAATCCAACCTTCATGTATCGTGCGATTGCAACGGGCGATGTAGACGTTATCACGGCTTTCTCCAGCGACGGTCGGATCGATGCCCAGAAGCTCCAAGTCCTTGAGGATCCCAAACACGCGATTCCGGCCTATGATGCACTGATACTGATTGCACCAAAACGGGCCACAGATGCCGTACTCCGGCGCGCGCTCCAGCCGCTCATCAATGCCATATCTGTAGAACGCATGCGGGAAGCGAATTTGATGGTCGATCGCGATATCAATAAAATGTCACCTCAGCAGGCGGCCGAGCATCTGGCGCACGTGCTGAAGTTGCGC
>DATAIA010000275.1:0-3769 GCA_036262895.1 Xanthobacteraceae bacterium | reverse complement strand
GAAACATCCACCACTTGGATCCGTCGTCGACGCTGGCGTCCGGACTGGGATCCCAGTGGCCCATCGCCTTATTAATGGCGACGTAATCCTTCGGTAGGCTACGGAGAGCGACTGGCCCCCCATGATACTCGCCCGGTCGCTGCGGCAAGAACGTGTAAACATAGTTTGGAGTGCCTGGGTCGCCCCAATAACCGCCCTGATATCGCGCAAGCTGTGACGCCTCGTCGGCAGTAGGTTCCTTCGGGGCTCCGATGAATTGATCGTCAATGCGACCAAACACTCCGCCGCGCGCGGCTTTCCATTGCCACATATCGATCATCGTGCCGTCGGTGTAGTGCAACCCGCGGCCGTTGCGTGCCCCGGGCTTGTCGGCAACCGGCTTGTCGCCGAGATGGGCCATGCCGCCCGATCCAAATGCAGCACTTGGTGAAAAGATGACCGAGAACTTGTCTTCATAAAAGGTGGTGACATCATCGATGTAGGGATTGTTCCCCATGATGTGCCAGCCGTCGGCTTGCTTGATCAGTGGATTACGTCGCATCGAACGCGAGGGGTCTTCCCAGCGGAATGCGAAGTAAATCTTTTTGCCGTCATGGACAGCGCGGATTTCGACCAAAGACTCACCAGTGCCGCCGAGATTGGCTCCCTGCTGGGTTTGGACGCGCGCCGGCCGAATGCCCGCCCATGCAGGATCGTCGAGCAGGCGATCAAGCTTTGGCGCAGTTGCAACACGGCGAACAGTCAAGGTGTCGCGTGTTGCCCAATCTAACCCAGCAATCGCGCCGGTAATGGCAACTCCGACAAACAGTGCAATCGACAGCGGCCACGGCCGCGTTGCCTTAGTGATAATAAGTGCCGCTGGTCGGAAAACCCGCAGCCATTCCTGCACACCGCCGTAGAGATAGTGTGAGGCCACATGGGCAAAGATGTAAGCAATGCCCGTGAAAGCCGCGGCGAGGTGAACGGTGACGAGCCAGCCGCCATAGCCGAGATAGAGTGGAATGCCCGTCGCCGCGAGAACAAAGACAATGCCGTAGAGCAGCCAATCCAACAGGACATTCAACGCGTCATATCGATGTTTGCCGGCACGAGGCATCACCAGCTTCTTCACCTTCTTCCAGGCGACGCGATTGGTGAGGCCACTGCGGCTCATATAGATGAAGTAGGCGGCCGCGCAGAAAAACAACGAAAGCCCTGCGTAGAAATGCCAGGTCCACACCTCACCTTGCGGCAGGACAGGCGTGAGCCATTTCGAGATCACAGCGCCAGGATCATCCGCGGCGATACGCACGCCGGTGAATACGCTGACGAGAAACGCGGTCGCTGTCGTCCAATGGAGCGCGATTGTTCCGATATCGGTCCGTGGAGATCTGTGGGCTCTATCGCTCCCGGAAGCGTTTGCTTCCGCTCGTCTTGTGGAAACTGTAGGTCCGGGTTCCAATCCGCCGACTCTGGCGTGACTCACGTCAACCATCGCTGTCCCCCAACCACAATGAATAGCGCCCGATTTGTGCACCAACTCTAATGTTAACAATTAATATACATGACTAACGAAAACGGACGTAAAAGTAACCGATTAGAGTAATATATCGTTAACCAGAGCGCCCTGCCGTCCGGATATTTACTCGCTCGAACAGGGCGGGGGAGGCGAATACCTAAAATGTTGTTTCTTGGGTTCCCGATCGGGCTGTGCAGGTGCCTTTTTTACAGGCGCTCATCGTCGAGGTTGGAGGACCATGTTTGTGCTGCAGCGCGATAAGGGCGCCGGGCCATCGATGTATGCAGGCGAGACGAACGGGTGGGTGCCGGTACGGGCCAAACTTTATGTTGGTGTTGATCTTTAGCTATGGACGATTTCATTAAATTTGCGAAGAATGCGTCCGGGTGGAAATGCAGGATCAATGAAAAACGAAGTAATCCTCGAAACCGAGGGTCTGACGAAAGAGTTCGCTGGGTTTGTGGCAGTCAGCGGGGTCAACCTGCGGGTGGCGCGTGGGACAATTCATGCGTTGATCGGCCCAAACGGCGCCGGCAAAACGACCTGCTTCAATTTGCTGACCAAGTTTCTTGCGCCAACCCGGGGGCGGATAACCTTCAACGGTCAGGACATTTCAGCGCTTCCCCCGTCCGATGTGGCGCGTCTGGGGCTCGTGCGCTCGTTTCAGATCTCGGCGGTGTTTCCACATCTGACCGTTCTGGAAAACGTGCGCATCGCCTTGCAGCGGAAGCGCGGCGGCTCATTCGATTTTTGGCGATCGAAGAACGTCCTCAATGAGTTTAACGACCGCGCACTTGCGTTGCTCGCCGATGTCGGCCTCACGGAGTTTGTGAACTGGACCGCGGTCGAGTTGCCGTATGGCCGTAAGCGGGCGCTGGAAATCGCGACCACGCTCGCACTCGATCCGGAAATGCTGCTGCTTGACGAGCCGATGGCCGGTATGGGCCACGAAGACATCGATCGCATCAGCGCACTGATCAAAACAGTATCAGCGAACCGTACTGTCTTGATGGTGGAACATAATCTGAGCGTCGTCGCCAATCTCTCCGACCGCATCACGGTGCTGACGCGAGGACGCATTCTCGCCGAAGGCGATTACGAGACGGTCTCCCACGATCCTGCTGTGCGTGAAGCGTATATGGGGGTTGGCCATGCTTGAGAGGACCGCATCGGCGCCGCTTCTTGCAATCAACGGGTTAGAAGCGTGGTACGGCGAATCTCACGTCCTGCATGGCGTCACCTTTGATGTGCATGAGGGCGAGGTGGTGACTTTGCTCGGCCGAAACGGGGCGGGCAAAACCACGACGCTTAAATCTATTATGGGCATCGTCGGGAAACGAACAGGGGCGGTCAATTTCAACGGCAGAGAATTGATCAAGAGCTCTTCCGATCAAATTGCCAAGGCGGGCATTGCATTCTGTCCCGAGGAGCGCGGCATTTTTGCCAGCCTCAGTGTTGAAGAGAATTTGCTGCTGCCGCCGCAGGTGCAGCCGGGCGGCCTTGATCTTGATCGGATTTTCGAACTGTTCCCAAATATCAAGGAACGTCTGTATAGCCAGGGCACGAAGCTTTCGGGCGGCGAACAGCAGATGCTCGCAATTGGCCGTATTTTGCGGACCGGCGCGCGGCTGCTGCTGCTTGATGAGCCGACTGAAGGTCTTGCGCCGGTTATCATTCAGCAAATCGGCAAAACCATCCGGGCCCTGAAGTCACAAGGGTTTACCATTCTGCTGGTTGAGCAGAACTTCCGGTTCGCTTCAACTGTTGCCGATCGTTATTATGTAATGGAACATGGCAAGATCATCGATCGATTTGCCAATTCGGAACTGGACGCCCAAACCGAAAAGCTTCATGCATATCTGGGTGTCTAACAAAACAATAAGGCCAATGAGGGCCCGATCTTACGAAAGAGGTGAGGAACATGAGAATTCTTAAACATTTGGCGGTGCTGGCAACTGCGACGCTGATGAGCGGTGCGGCCCATGCCGAGATTAGCGATGGCGTCGTCAAGATTGGCGTACTCAACGACATGTCCGGTCTTTATGCCGACCTTTCCGGCAAGGGTTCGGTTTGGGCTGCTCAGCAGGCGGTTGAAGATTTCGGTGCGGCAGCCAAGGGGCTGAAGGTCGAGATCGTCAGCGCCGATCATCAGAACAAGCCCGACGTCGGCTCGAATATTGCGCGCTCCTGGTTCGATGTGGATAAGGTCGACATGATTGTCGACGTCCCCACGTCGTCGGTCGCACTGGCGATCAACGAGGTTGCTCGGGA
>DATAIA010000274.1:0-2172 GCA_036262895.1 Xanthobacteraceae bacterium | reverse complement strand
GTTTCATAGGGTTCGGCATGACTCCCGAGACTCGAGAGTTGGCCGATTACCTCTGGTGGACCTATCAAAAAGGGCAGTTTGAGCCCGGTGGCGGTATTTCCGCCATGCCTTCCTTGCATATCGCGACGATGGCGTGGATAGTAATCGCGACGGCAGTCTTCGCCCGTAGATGGCTCGTACCCATCATCATTGTGGCAATTTCTATCTGGATCCTGTCGATTGCGCTCGGCTGGCACTACGCGATTGACGGCATCGTCGGGGCTGCCGGAGCTTTCGGAATTTGGCGCCTCTGCGCCTTGATGGTCGCTCTTAACCCCAGGGACGAGTGGAGCGTTGATCGCTTCATTAACTTCGGACCGTAAAAGGGAACTACTGCGCGGCGGGATACATTTACGATATCGAAAGCGAGCACGGGTTAGGGCGTTTGCGAGAAATACGAGGTAAGCCGCCCGATGTTCGATCGCGTTAGTGACAAGATGAGAGTCCGTTCGGCGGCGCTATTGCTGACGATCGACAACCGGCTCGATCAGATCCTCAAATATTGGTTGCTGCTGGCCGGATTGATTTCGGCTGCCCGTATCGCGTTCACGCCGCATCCCGCGGGATCGGCCGGGCTTTCCACGTTCGCATCATACATGCTGCTCGTCGTTGCGCCTTTTGCATCGACTCTCCTTGCTCTTCGCTGGTTCTCCAAAGGCCATCTCCAGGCCCAACCGACCATGCGCCTGGCCCATTTCGGTCAGTGGCGTCAGGTCAGCCGGCACGAGGCCGAGGGGCACGACCTTTATGGCACGACCGGCATCATGGTCTCTCTGCTTGTTGGAATGATGCTCAACGTTCCGGTGCGTGCAGCCGAATATCTGGCCGCGATGCCGCCGCTCCCCGAGATCGCTCCTCGGTGGTTGTCGGTGTTGCACGTCGCGATGACCTTCGACGTGGTGCTCTTTAGCGGCCTTTACATGATCGCCTTCGTTGCCGCGCTGAGGCGCGTGCCTCTTTTTCCCCGACTCCTCGTCGCAATCTGGGTCGGCGATCTTGCAATGCAGCTCGTCACCGCGAAGCTGGTGACACAGGCTGGCGACCTCCCGCCGGCAGTGGCGACTGCACTTCACCACGTGCTTGAGGGCAATGTGAAGAAGGTGCTGATCAGCATGGCGTTGTGGCTGCCCTACCTGCTGCTTTCGACGCGGGTGAACGTGACTTACAGGCACCGTCTGCCGGCCTAGATCGCGGCGGCGACCCCGAGTCGCATTTCGAGCCAAAAGTGCAACGATCACGGCTGTTTGGGCTGTGGATAAATGTGTCTCGCCGACGACATCCTGTCCGATAATGGCACGATTTTAGGCGATCCCAGCGCGTTTTGGCGATCCCCTATCGAAAGATAAGATCATTACAAATCAATGAGTTAACACGGGAAACTTCAACAGCAATAGTTAACGGGGATTAAAAAACTTAAGTTGACAATGAATTAACCCGGGAGCAGCCCTTTTTGCAGCTGAGCGCTCGGGGGGCGCAGCCAATCTGCCGATTTACTCGGTTCCATCAGGCAGATGGCTGGGGGAGTATGCGTTTTCCTTCCTCCGAATATCGCGAAGCTGAGCCCGTACCTGGGAAGGGTCGCGGGCGACGATTAGGGAAGGAAGAGTAACATGAAGACTTTCATCAACATGCTGCGCGACGATTCGGGCGCATCGGCGGCCGAATATGCGCTGATCCTCGCGATCATCGGTGGCGCGATTGCGCTCGCCGCTCTGGCTCTTGGCAACGCCGTTTCGGGTGCCATGAACCACGCCACGAGCTGCATCAATACTCCGTCGGGTTGTTCCTGATCGGATTCGGACGGGTCGGTTAATAGCCGGCCCGTCTAACACGTCAGCCGAAAAGGTTGGGTGATGCGCCGTTTTTCTTTCATTGAGTTGCTCGCTGAAACTGGCGGCGCTTCGGCGGCCGAATATGCCCTGATTCTCGCCATTATCGGCGCAGCAGTCGGGTTGGCCGCCTTGGCGTTGGGTGCTTCGATTTCCGGCGCCGTCAATCGCGCGTCAGGCCAAATAGAGACCTGCGGAGGCGGCTGTTAATCAAGAGCTTACGCGGGATTTAAACTTGAGTTACTATCGCCGTGGGGGTGCGTGGACATGATGACACGGCAGACTATGATCGCGCTGGGTGCAG
>DATAIA010000273.1:0-25264 GCA_036262895.1 Xanthobacteraceae bacterium | reverse complement strand
ACGCGCCTTATTTTTTGACCGTTTACAAGATCGTCAGCTTTGCCCGCTCGCGCGGCATTCTGTGTCAAGGGCGCGGCTCGGCTGCAAATTCCGTTATTTGCTATTGCCTCGGCATTACTGAGGTCAGCCCTGAAAAAAACGACCTGCTATTCGAGCGGTTTATTTCGACGGAGCGTTGCGAACCGCCCGACATCGATGTCGACTTCGAGCACGAACGACGGGAAGAGGTCATCCAGCATATTTATCAGGCTTATGGGCGCGAGCGCGCAGGCCTTGCCGCCACCGTCATCTGCTATCGCGGTCGCAGCGCCATTCGTGAAGTCGGCAAAGTCTTCGGCCTATCGGAAGATACGGTTGGCGCGCTGGCGCGCACCCTCTGGGGATGGTCGGAGGAAGGCGTCACGCAAGTTGAAGCGCGGCGGATCGGGCTCGACCCTTCCGATCCGCGCCTGACCCAGGTGCTTGAGCTGACCAGGGAATTGATCGGGTTTCCCCGCCACCTCTCTCAACATGTGGGTGGCTTCGTCATCACCCGGGACCGTCTCGATGAATCCGTGCCCATCGAGAACGCGGCCATGGACGATCGCACCGTCATCGAATGGGACAAAGACGATCTTGATGCACTGCGCATGCTGAAGGTCGATGTGCTCGGCCTTGGCATGCTGTCGTGCCTGCGGCGATCCTTCGAGCTCATGAGACAACATTATCGTTCTTCTTATGAGATCGCGACGCTACCGAAGGAAGATCCTGCGGTCTACCGCATGCTGTCGCGCGCCGACTCGATCGGCGTGTTCCAGGTCGAAAGCCGCGCACAGATGTCGATGCTGCCGCGTCTGCAACCCCGCGAATTCTATGATCTCGTTATTGAAGTCGCGATCGTCCGGCCAGGGCCGATTCAGGGCGATATGGTGCATCCCTATTTGCGGCGACGCCAAGGTTTTGAAAAGCCGTCCTATCCCTCGCCGTCTCCAAAATATGGCCCTGCAGATGAGCTCAAGCAGGTGCTCCAAAAAACGCTCGGCGTTCCGCTATTCCAGGAACAAGCGATGCGGATCGCCATCACCGCCGCAGGCTTCACCCCGGCTCAAGCCGATAAATTGCGGCGCGCGATGGCGACATTCCGGCGCGTCGGCACTATCAAATATTTCCAAGACAAATTTATCGACGGCATGAGCGCGCGCGGCTACCCCCGCGATTTCGCCGAGCGCTGTTTCCGCCAAATCGAAGGCTTCGGCGAATACGGCTTTCCTGAAAGCCATGCGGTGAGTTTTGCGCTGCTCGTCTATGCCTCCGCCTGGATCAAATGCCGCTATCCCGATGTATTCGCGGCCGCGCTCCTCAACAGTCAGCCCATGGGTTTTTACGCGCCAGCCCAGATCGTGCGCGATGCGCAGGAGCACGGGGTGGACGTGCGCGCAATCGACATCAATCATTCTTGTTGGGACAGCACTTTGGAACCAGGATTGCCCGCGGCAGATCAATTGCATTCGCGCCACCGTGAGATGCACAAAGATATCCATGCCGATCATGCAATCCGGCTCGGCTTTCGGCAGATCAACGGCATGTCGCAGGACGATGCCGGAATCATTGAAAAGATGCGTGGGGCGGGCTTCGATTCCATTCGTGATGTATGGCTGCGCACCGGACTTCAACCTTCAGTGCTTGAACGGCTTGCCGCAGCCGATGCCTTCCGCTCGCTTGGGCTTTGCCGGCGCGATGCATTATGGGTGATCCGGGCGCTGCGTCGCGCCGGTGACAAGGATGACCTGCCGCTTTTTGCACGGACCACAATGCCGGAGCTTGAACCGGACGCCGATCTGCCGCCGATGCGGCTTGGCGAGCAGGTGGTCGAGGACTATCGACATTTGCACCTGTCGCTCAAGGCACATCCTCTCACGTTCCTCCGCTCGGAATTGGATCGGCGCGGGGTGCTGCGCCATGACAGGCTTGCAACCATCCCCTCCAATCAACGCGTGACAGTCGCGGGTCTTGTCCTGGTGCGGCAGCGACCGGGCAGCGCCAATGGCGTAATCTTCATGACGCTTGAGGATGAAACGGGCATTGCCAATTCAATTGTATGGCCGAATGCGTTTGAGATCTTTCGCCCGATTGTGCTTGGCGCACGGCTGGTCAGCGTGACCGGTAAACTGCAAAATGAATCCGGCGTGATTCATATAGTAGCCGATCACCTGGAGGATTTGACGCCATTGTTGCGCCATCTGTCCGAGGATCCCGGCGGGATGGACACCCTGGCGCGATGCGATGAATTCAAACGCCCGATTCCAGCTCACAGGCAATCCGGTCGCAGTCAGGCCTTCAATAAATTGAATAATCAAAAACTGGCATCCGCAGGAGATTTGATTTCAGCCGCACAGGCCCATGCGGTCATGCCGAAGGGGCGGAATTTTCATTGACCACGCATCTCCATTGTCATTCCCTGCGCATGCGGGGATCCAGTAAACATTGCGGGTAGAAAATAAAGTGCGCTCAAATCGGCTGCGTTTACTAGATCGCCCGGTCAAGCCGGGCGATGATGACAATTGAAGTTGCTTTTACGAGGATGCCACCTCATCGCACTTCCTGTATACCCTGATCACACGTCTATCATTGCTGCAATCCGTTTGTGACCTGTCCATGATCATCAATCTCCTCTCATTGCTTCGGCGTCACGGCTCGGCGCTGATGGCCACCGGCTTGGTGATTGGGCTGGCATTTCCCGGACTGGCTGCAATCCTGAGGCCTGCGCTGCCGACGTTTATTTTTCTGCTGGTTGTATCAGCATTTCTGACTGTCGACTGGCCGGCGCTGCTGACCCATGCACGACGCCCCCTCCGCCTTGTGTTGATCAGCATATGGAACGCTGTCGCTATCCCGATAGCCCTGGTCTTCCCCGCACAGCTTCTACACTTACCGCCACAGCTTATTGAGAGCATCGCGTTGTGGGCGACATCACCGCCACTTTCGTCTTCTGTCGCAATGGCCGTTCTGCTTGGGCTTGATGATGCCCTTGCCTTGTTAGTGATGGCCATCGGCACTTTCATCTCACCATTCATTCTGCCTCCGCTCACAGTCGGGTTGATCGGCGTCGATTTAGGGCTTGGCGTCATTCCACTGATGACACGCCTCACTTTGTTTATCGGTGGCGCGGGATTGGTTGCATTTGTTCTGCGGCACTTCATCGGAAATACACGCCTCCAGCGCTACTCACTTCATATTGGCGGATTCAATGTGGTGCTGCTGAATTTGTTTGCTATCGCGATCATGGACGGCGTCCGCGATCGGATATTCTCAGAGCCGGAAACTATCTTACTGTTTGTAACTACAGCATTTGCTATCAGTCTTCTCGCGCAGACAGCGACTTTCATCGCATTCTTCTGGCTCGGATGGCTGCCGGCGCTCACGAGTGCGATGCTTGCGGGCAATAGAAACATGGGAGTTGTCGTCGCAACGCTCGGCAGTGCAGCATCGCCGGAAATCGTGCTGTTCTTTGTTGCAGTTCAGTTCCCGATTTATCTGCTACCCATGATGCTGGGGCCGATCTACCGTCGTTTCGGCGCAGGAATCGGCAATCAGAAAAATACGTAAGGCGGGCTAAGCCATCGAAGTGAATTGCCTCCGCGCCTTAAGCGAGAGTGGGGAGACGACGCGTTTCGTGCCTTTTTCCCCAAACAAATAACCGCGGCGACACAGCGCGCCCCCGCGGCAATCGCAGCCCACTTAGATACAAGCCGGATACATTGCGGCCAGTTCAGAACCGCTCAAATAAATCATCTGGCGCTTCAGGCCGCCGTGCTGGGTAATCCAATGACGCACCTCGCGCGGATAAGTCGACCACAGCATTCGATTTCCATCCGGACTGGGGACGGTGGAACCCCATGAGGTCGGATACCAGGCAGAGTGAAACCCCAACCTGGCACGGGAGGTAACGCAAATCCGATTCCGCGGAACCGCGCCAAGGACCATCGTGCATGCCGACGAGCACACACCATCAATCACGACTTGCTCACCAGATTTTCGCAGATTTTGATACTTCGCCAGATAATCTTCAATGCGACCGCCCGGGTCGCCATCAATTCGTATTGTCGCTGATGCCGATCCCATACCGATCGCCATCAGCAGCATGGCTGCCGACAGGACTCGTATACGCATGATATTCCCCTCCCACGGGTTTGCGTTGTGTGCATGGGAGAGGAGCGGAGCTTTTTTGTGTTCGGCCCCGCGTGGAGAATGACAAATTCAAGATATTTTCGGGATTAGGGTGCCGGCGTGACGAATGACAACCGCGGCACACATACTGAACTACTCACTCATCGAAACGAACGAGGCGACAATCACGAATTCGGCGGCGGCCCGAACACGCACCGGCGCGATTTATCTGGTCGCCGACAGATCCAGACCTTTCCATCCGGACTTGGCGCCGCCTCGTTGAAGGGAATAAATTCCACGCCGTTGACGATCCATCCGGTGCCGGTAGTCGCAATTTTATCGGGAGCCTCGCAATCGTGTTCGCCGCAGCACCATTCCCCAACGCTGTTGCGGTACTGTCCCTTGTTAATCCAGGAATCATGCGCATGGGATGAAGGCGCGACGCCGACAAGCAGTCCTGCAGCCATCACCGGCCCGATGATTTTGAAGACGTGCATTTGTCAGATCGCCTGCTTGCCGGTCAGCGTACTCCATCAGCCAACGGCATCATGCTTCCGAGGTTCCCCAAACGTGCCGACGGTTCCATTTGGGGGACGGCTGGCGCTCTAAACGATTGATTCCGATGCATGTTTGCATCAGCAGCTCGGGGAACTGAGAGAGCGAAGCTGCATTTCCAACTTTCACCGTCAACTTTGGGCCTCAACACCCCGCCACGCATGAGGTTTTGCGCCTTGTGCTTGAGCGCGACGGCGAAATCGTCGCGCGCGGCAATGCAAATTTCCGGCTCCTTCATTCGCTCACCTGCAAGCAACTGATTTCTAAGCCGCGGCCAGATGCCGGCCGTGTCTCGGCAATCATTGGATTGATCGATATTGTATTTGGCGAGATCAATCGATAGATCGAGTCCAGGGATGAGGTCGGCGGAAAGTCGCGATTCTCCCAATTTCGATAGACTGCACAATCCTATAAGAATAAGTTCAAACGATGCGACGCAGCTCTTCCCACCAAATCGTCACCACACCTCATGAATACCGCGCACGCGTCTCGTGCGTGTCCGCCGGATCTCGATAACCTCAATGAATTTCGCAAGCTTACGACGCGCGGCCTGGCGCATTTCAATTGGAGCGGCGACCCGGGCGCTGCTTCCGCTTCGCGCGCGCGATCGACGCGTTGCAGTGTTTTACAGCGGCGCGCACGGCGGCGATTTCGGCGGCACTCTCGTCAAGGTGCGCGCGCTGGCGCGACGCTTTCCCGAGCAGCGCGTCGGATTCTCATTGCTCTATATGCTCTCTGGCGGCATCTATCTGCCGCAATCGACAATCGAGGCCGTGCGGCGTGCCGGCGTTCCGATCGTACTCAATCAAAACGGCATCTATTACAAGGCGTGGTACCCGAACGGATGGGAGCGGGAAAACGCACGAATGGCCGGCGTTCATGCTGCGGCCGACCACGTGTTCTATCAAAGCGAATTCTGCAGGCGTTGCGCCGAACAGTTCCTCGGCCCGCGCCATGGCCCGGGAGAAATTCTTTATAACGGTGTCGACACCAACCGCTTTCATCCGGCCGATATTACAAAGTCCCGCCCCTTCACGTTTCTTGGAACCGGGAAAATCACTTCCGCCATTGCTTACCGGCTTATTTCGTCCATTGAGGGACTGGCAGCCGCCCGCAAGGGCGGGCTCGACGTACGGCTTATTTTTTCCGGTGCGATCGATCCCGATATCGAAACGCAGGCGCGCGCGTTGATTGAACGACTCGGCGTCGCCGACGCAGTTTCATTGACCGGCGCTTATCGGGAATCCGAGGCCCCGAGCATCTACCAAAGCGCCGATGCCTATCTGATCACCAAACATAATGACCCCTGCCCGAATGTAGTGCTGGAGGCAATGGCATCCGGCTTGCCGGTGCTCTATTCGGCTTCCGGTGGCGTGCCGGAGCAGGTTGGCGAAGAAGCAGGCGTGGGGCTCGCGGTGCCTCAGACATTCGAGACATCGCCTATTCCCTCTCCCAGTGCAGTTGCGGAGGGAATGGCGCGGATCATCCGCGAACACCAAACCATGCGACAGGCCGCACGTCAGCGCGCTGTCGCACGCTTTGATCTCACTCACTGGCTTGATCGTCATCAGCAAGTGTTTGAGCAATTGGTGCGTGGAGGGCCGGGCCAAGCCCGGCCATAACGAAACGGAAAAGATGGGGCAGGCATGACAGAAGTGGCGTGGAACCGGCTGACTGCCGAGGAATTGCGAGAGAAGGCGGCGCAAGATGCGATTGTCCTTCTGCCTGTCGCCTCGACTGAACAGCACGGGCCGCATCTGACGACCGGCGTCGATATGTTTCTCGCGGGCGAAGGGTGCCGGCGTGCCGCGCAGATCGTTAGCAAGACGCGCCCGATCGTTGTTGCACCGGTTGTCTGGATGGGACTTGCCGAACATCATATTGCCTTCGGCGGCACGTTTTCGCTTTCGATTTCCACCTATCACGCGCTGCTACGCGATCTCTGCAGATCGATCCTGCGGGCAGGATTCAAAAAAATCCTTATCGTCAACGGGCACGGCGGCAACATCGCCGCGCTGAATGCGTTGATCACCGATCTCACCCATGAGCTTGATGCGCCCATTGCGACGACCACACTCTATAATTTGCCGCATGAAAGTGGCGCCTACGCCAAAATCCTTGAAGATCAGCAGGGCGTCCGCCACGCCTGCGAAGCAGAAACCTCGATGATGCTTGCGATTGCTCCCGATTGCGTTCGACGCGAGCGGATAGGCGAAGCTTTCGGTCCCGGCGGCAATCGCGGCCTCGGTATAGTTCCCGCGCTCAACTTATGGAAATCGTTCCAAGAAATCACACCATCCGGCGTGAT
Organism: Xanthobacteraceae bacterium; assembly: GCA_036262895.1. Lineage (GTDB taxonomy): Bacteria > Pseudomonadota > Alphaproteobacteria > Rhizobiales > Xanthobacteraceae > AP-16. Next base: position 18,255 of record DATAIA010000273.1, on the reverse strand, counting down.
GGGCGATGCTCGTAAGGCCACTGCCGAAAAAGGCGAAAAGCTCTTTGATTCCGCCGCCGAACTGCTGGCAGAAAGACTGATTGCCGGAGAGCCGTGGAAATTAAAATAAAGTGCACGTTCAAAATTTCTCACTGTAAATCCCTGGATGTGATTGAACGCAACGACATCCGACAACATCCGCCCTCAACCTGCTGCATACTCACCAGCAGATGTTGGGAGAAGCGGGATGAGAACTCGCTTCGTGAGCTGCGGCGTGGAGCCGCAATTCGCCTCGTCTAGCTCCCAAAATTTTCATCGAGAATATACGACTTTCCTCATGAGCACCGCAGAATAGCTGGAAATACCCGGCTGAAGTGCGGAAGCTCAGAACCGTCATCTCCTTTACACCGCTGTTGCAAATCTCACTTGACGAGATTGCATCTGATAGCAGCTTTAATCGTTGTCTTATTTCAAACGCATATTTCGCAACCATTTCGGCGCAATGCCATCCGATATATGCGAGCCTGCGCAGGAAAATGGCGAATAGGTCATTATGACTGAAAAGGCGACATCGTTCCGATTTTCAACCGCCGATTTGATCGAGCGGGAGCGCGCCTCCATTCTTCGCGAAGTGCTCGGGCGAACGATGTTCCAGTTCGACTTGGAGCCGCTACCTGAATGCTCTCTTGATATGGCTATCTATAGCCTGCCGGGAATCGGCATTTTGCGATCCTCGTATACCGGCATGCGCACCATACGAACACGCGATCTCATCGCGGATGGACAAGATAAAATTGTGCTGTTGATCAATGTATCTGGACCTCTGGTTGCTTCCTTTGGCTCGCAAGATGTAATCCTTGAGAATAACGAGGCGTCGCTCACGAGTACCATCGAACCGGCCGGCATCACGCGGCGGAAGCATGGCAGCGGCATTTCCATTAGTATCCCACACAGCGCAGTTGCCGATCTCGTCAAGGATTTTGACGGCAGGGTGATGCGCATCATAGAGCGCGATGATCCAGCGCTAAAATTACTGAGGAACTATGTCGGTTTGATTGGGTCCAGCGCCGAATGGAACGCTTTGGTTCCGCAAGACGTCATTGCCGACAACATCCGCGATTTGATCATCTCGCTGATAGGCCCGACCCGGGATGCGGCAGCATTAGCTGAAATTCGAGGATTGGCGGCTGCGCGGCTCTACGCGATCCAGAAAGACGTAATAAGACATGTCGCTGATCCCAATCTGTCGATCGAAGCCGTTGCGACACGTCAGCAAATCAGTCCGCAAAAAATCAATTGGCTGCTTGATAGCGATGGCACCACTTTTCCCGACCTCGTCCTCAAACACCGGTTGCTCCGCGCGTATCGCAGGCTGACCCATTCGCGGTATTCAAGCCGCGTGATTACGGCGATCGCATCTGAATTGGGGTTTGATCGGTTGTCGTATTTCAACCGCGTCTTTCGCCTCCGCTTCGGCGAGGCGCCTTCCGATATCCGCCAAGCCGCACAGGAAAAGAATAAAGACTAAGTGGCTCGGAAAGCCGGCCTTTTCGGCTCTCGTCGACGGCGTTGTCGTTCTCGACTTGTCTCCACCGATAGTTCCCGGTACGGGAATTAAAAGGGAACACGGCCGTGGCTACCCTTACAACTGTAAGCGGCAAGTCCCGCGCCAAGGGCCCCCTGAGCAATCGGGAAAGCGGCCGCAAAGCCACGCTGGATCCGCACTTTTCCTATGCCGGTGACGCGTATTGTCGGCACGCTATTCTTGGGTCTATTGATGCAATAATGGCCGAGGCAAAGTCAGCGGATTGGCGGGACGATATCGATGCCCTGTGCTTCCAGCCGCAGGGCCATGAGAATGTCTGCATGGTGCACCGGTTGGCCTTTCGCACGCTGCTGCGGCACACACCTACCCGAGAGGACTGCCTGACTTATTTCACCGCACATGCCGCCATCTTTAACGCCGCGGCAGGGGACAAAATCTCGCGCAAGGCGCTCGATCCTGGGGTAAACTTTCATCTTACCAGCCGCGATTTGGCACGGACATTGATCCTGGCAAATACGGACATTGATCCTTGCAAATAATGCCGAAATAGCTTCACCTGAAGACGCTTTCTGAGGAGAACTCCGATGCAACAATCCTACGCTGCCCCCCTGCCAATTGCTGCGAAAAGCACCAGTGTCATCGTCCAGGCCGCCTTTGCGATGGCGTTCGGGCTGCTGATCGTTGGCATGGTCGGTTTTTCGCAAATTGATGTCGTTCATAATGCCGCACACGACGTCCGGCATTCGAACGCCTTTCCCTGCCACTAAAGGACGCGGTCATGTCGGTATTCCGCTCGATTGTTTTTTCCGCCGTTGTCTCCGGCGCTATCGTTGGCGGCGTCGTCACGCTCGCTCAACAGTTCGGCACTGTTCCGCTGATTCTGCAGGGCGAAGTTTACGAAAAAGCAGCGGAAGAGACCGCCGCGAAATCCGTCGACCCCGCGCCCGCGGCCCAACAGCACGCCGGTCACCAACATGACGATCATCATGCCAGCGAAGCCGCATGGGAACCCAAGGATGGGCTTGAGCGGAATTCCTATACGGCGGCCGCAAACATCCTGACAGCAATTGGCTTCGCGATGCTCCTGGGCGGGATCTATGCACTCCGCGGCGCCAACGTCTCCTGGCATGAAGGACTGCTCTGGGGATTAAGCGGATTTGTTGTTTTCACCGTCGCGCCAGGACTGGGTCTGCCGCCCGGACTTCCCGGCGTTCCCGCCGCGGCATTGGAAATGCGCCAGATTTGGTGGATCGCAACGGCGGCCACGACGGCAGCTGGGCTCTACCTGATTTTCTTCAAGCGATCGCCCTGGGCCGCTGTCATCGCCCTCGGTCTGATTGCCGCGCCGCATTTGATTGGCGCGCCCCGCCTGGACGATTTTCACACCAATGTCCCTGAGGCGCTTTCCCGTCAATTCATAGTGGCCGTCACGCTGACAAGCCTGTTGTTCTGGGCCTTGCTTGGAAGTCTGACCAGCATCACCTACAGGCGTTTCGCCGCGAGCTGACAGGCTTCGCTAATTCGTTCTCTGCAGCTTATCGAGCGTCACCGGAAGATCGCGCACGCGTTTGCCGGTCGCGTGATAGATCGCGTTGGCAATCGCCGCGGCGGTACCGACGATGCCGATCTCACCCACGCCCTTGATGCCGAGCGGATTAATGATGTCGTCGGGCTCGTCGACGAAAATCACCTCGATGTCGTACACGTCCGCGTTCACCGGCACATGATAGTCGGCGATGTTGTGGTTCATGATGCGCCCGAAGCGGTGATCGACCAGCGTTTCCTCGTGCAGCGCCATGCCGATGCCCCATACGACGCCGCCCATGATCTGGCTGCGTGCGGTCCTGGGGTTGAGAATGCGCCCAGCCGCGGTTGCATTCACAACACGTGTGACCCGGATGACACCAAGCTGTTCGTCCACTTTGACTTCCGCGAAAATCGCCGAATGTGTGTTGCGCGCATGTTGATCATCACTCTCGACACCCGCTGATGTTTCCTGCTCGATGCGATCCACACCGCCACGGCGCATGGCTTCGATGATCGAAACCCCGCGCGAAGGATCCTGCTTGCTCACGATTCTGCCGTCGGCGAGCAGAACATCATCAAATTCGGCGTCCACGAGCGGCGATTGCGGCATGCTTTTCGTGAGACGCAACAGCTCCCTGCAGATCGCATCTGATGTCTTTGCAATCGCATTTGCTACCGAAGCCGCCGTCCACGATCCGCCCTCAACCGGCGCTTCCGGCAAGGTGGAATCGCCAAGCTTGATGCTGATGCTGTCGAGCGGCAGGCCAAGCTTGTCGGCCGCAACCTGCGTCATGATCGTGTAGGTACCGGTGCCGATATCGGACGTCGCGCACGCGACTTCCGCATGCCCATTGGCGCCGAGCACGATGCGGACGGCATGCGGCATTTGCAATGCCTCCCACACACCCGTTGCCATGCCCCAACCGACAAGCTCGCTGCCGTCGCGCATCGAGCGCGGCTCGGGATTGCGCCGGCTCCAACCGAAGGCTTCCGCTCCCCGGGCATAGCATTCGCGCAGCTTCTTGCTGGTGAACGGAAGCCCGGACATCTGGTCGAAATCCGTATAAGTGCGATAGCGCAGCTCCAGCGGATCGAGCTTAAGCGCCACCGCCAGTTCATCCATCGCGCTTTCCAGCACATAGAGGCCGGTTGCCGCACCCGGAGCACGCATATCAGACGGCGTACAAAGATCGATGCGCACGAGGTTGTGCGCGTATTTTGCGTTGTCGCACCGGTAAAGTGTGCTCGACCACGTGGTGTCGTTACGGAAGAAATCTTCATATTGCGATGTCACCGCAAGCGCTTCCTGCGTGATCGCATCAAGCGTTCCGTCGCATTTCGCGCCAAGTGCAACGTGCCCGAGCGTCGCCGGCCGGTAGCAAAGGGCATACATTTGTTGCCGGGTCAGCACGAGGCGTACCGAACGATGCAGCGCAAGCGCAGCCATGACGGCCAGCACCACCTGATATTCCGGACGCAGGCCTGAGCCGAACGCACCGCCGACATACGGCGCCATGACGCACACATCATCGGACCGGATATCGAAAATGTTGCAGATATGACGCTGCACATTCTGCACGCCCTGGGTCTTGTCGTAGATCGTCAACTTGCCGCCGCCCTCCCAGGCCACCGTCGTGGCAAAGAGTTCCATCGGATTGTGGTGCTCGATTGGAATAAAATATTCAGCTTCGTGGCGGACCTCCGCCGCAGCATACGCGTCTTCGGCGTAGCCACGTGATTCCATTGTATGCGCTGCGGCGAATGCCTGATCGCGCTGCTCAAATAAATCAGTGGCGTGCGGCTGCTCTTCATAATCCACGCGCACCAACGACGCCGCAAAGCGTGCGATCTCCGGCTCTTCGGCGACGACCAATGCGACGGGCTGCTGGCTGAACAGTATTTTGTCGTCATAGAGCGGCCGGAACGGCCGCCCTTCGGGTGCAACGTCATCCCTATAGGCGCGGTCGGTTGCCGCCATGTGTGGGCGATGTTCGTGGGTGAGCACGTCGATCACGCCCTCAACCTGAAAGGCATTTCTTGCATCGATGTGGCGAATGCGGCCTTTGGCGATGGTCGAGGTCACCACGCTCGCATAAGCAAGGCCGGGCGCGTTGAATTCGGCGGCATATTTCGCCGCCCCGGTCACCTTGGCGTGTCCATCGATGCGCGATATGGCCGTGCCGATCGTCGTTGCCATGATGCTCACCGGATTCGCTTGTTGGATTGCCATTGCGGCGTGCCTCGCGCCGCCTGCGCCAGCGCGCGAATGATGGCGTGGCGTGCGAGATCGATCTTGAACGCGTTGTGCGTAAAGCTCCTGGCTTCGCGCAGCATCAAGTCGGCCGCCCGCGTGAACGCCGCCTGGCCGGGAACCTCGCCGCCGAGTGCGGCCTCCGCCGCGGGATTGCGCCACGGCTTGTGCGCCACGCCGCCAAGCGCCAGCCGGACCTCTCTGAGGCGGTTACCTTCGAGTTTGAGCGCGACCGCAACCGAAACAAGCGCGAACGCATAAGACAGGCGGTCGCGAATTTTTAAATAGGTGTAATTCGTCGCAAAACTGTCAGCGGGAAGCTCGACCGCTGTCACGATTTCATCGTGATGCAAATTGGTGTCGAGGTGCGGCGTATGTCCTGGCAGGCGATGGAAATCTTCAAACGCGATCGTACGCTGCCCGCCTGGACCCATGACATGCACCCTGGCTTCAAGCGCGGCGAGCGCCACACACATATCGGAAGGATGTACCGCGATGCAGGCGTCACTCGTGCCGAGAATCGCATGCATGCGGTTGAGGCCGTTGATGGCCGAGCAGCCGCTGCCGGGTTCACGCTTGTTGCACGGTGTCGCCGTGTCATAGAAATAAGGGCAGCGCGTCCGTTGCAGCAGATTGCCGCCGGTCGATGCCATGTTGCGCAGTTGCTGCGAGGCGCCGGCGAGAATGGCGCTGGCAAGCAGCGGATAGCGCTCGTTGATCAGCGGGTGATAGGCAAGATCCGTATTCGGTACGAGCGCGCCGATGCGCACGCCGCCGCCCCTTGTTTCCTCGACGGTCTTGAGCGGCAGCCGCGAGATGTCGATCAATCGTGACGGATGCTCGACCTCCTCTTTCATCAGATCGATCAAGTTGGTGCCACCCGCGATGAATTTCGCTGTGGGATCGGCCGCGATCTGACGCACCGCATCGGCCACATTGTTTGCACGCGTATATTGGAAATTGATCATGCTCGACGTCCCATCACATCGATGGCCTGCTCGATGGCGGCAACAATGTTCGGATAGGCGCCACAGCGGCACAGATTGCCGCTCATCAGCTCTCTGATGTCGTTCGGGGTTTCCGCCCTACCCTCGGCGATCAGGCCGAGCGCCGAACAGATCTGTCCCGGCGTGCAATAACCGCACTGGAACGCATCGTGGTCGATAAAGGCCTGCTGCAAAGGATGCAGCGCGCCGTTCTTTGCCAAACCTTCGATGGTGATCACATCGGCATGGTCCTGCATGACGGCCAAAGTCATGCAGGAAAGAATCCGCCGCCCCTCAACCAGCACCGTGCAGGCGCCGCATTGGCCGTGATCGCAGCCTTTTTTGGTGCCGGTGAGGTCGAGACGGTCGCGCAGCGCATCCAGCAAGGTCGTCCACGGCGCAAGCATCAACTGCCGCTCGATACCATTGACCGTCAATACCACCGGAACTTTGGCCGGCGCCGGAATGTTCGGCCGCACCGTTGCGCCTGTTTGTGCCATTTGCATTCTCCGTGCTGTGGAGGAGAATTGCTCAGATTGTTGGCTAATACTGATTGGGTTGTGTTGGTTCCGCGGCGTGATTGCTGCCAAGCCCGGCTTGGCGGAGGCTTGGACATTTTATTACTTAACCCAATCTGATTACTCATGCGAAACGAGAATTATTTGTTTGTTTGATGAAGTTTGTTCCGAATGCGAACCTAGTATAATCAGACCGCATCAGCAGCCTGGCTATCTCGCCCAATTAATCAACCAAGGGCCGCCAGTTCGATTGGCGCGCCTTGAAGCGCAAACGGATTGAGAATCTGCCTGCGCCACAGAAACTGGCGGTCAACGGCGTTGAGGCCGGCCTCGTCGCAGACACGATCCCACTGATCGCGGATGATCGTGACCTGATGCGCGACGATTGAAGTCGCCTCTTGCTTGGAAAGCTGAAACGCCGGGCTTGCTTCAAGGCAGACGGCGATTTGGCTCAGGCGTTTGTCGCCAACGATGAGCATGGCCTGGCTGGCCTCGTTGCCGGTGCGAGCCTGCGGGCAAATGTCATAGGCTGGCGTCAGCCGCAGCTCGCGTCCGTTCCAAAAAGCCGCATGATTGCGCGCATGATCGTCGGTATTGCCGCACAGGACATTGAAGACCAGCCGTCCGAACAGTTCTTTCAGCGCCTTTCTCGGTTCGCTGAAACGATGGCGAACAATCGACGCCAATTCCTCGTAACTGGCATAGCGCGCCATCATCTCGTCAAGCTCGAGCAGCGTCAGTCCTGAAACCATCGCACGGCGCTGCCAACCTTCCTGCACCTTCGTGCGATCAAATCGGGCAACGAGCAGTACATCTTTTCCGGCGGCACGTGTTAATTTCACCGGCGCGGCATCGAGCCCGATCAGCCTCGCGAGGCGCATCGCAACGAACTCAGCCCTCACCACGCTGTACACGTCGTTCTGTGATGAAAATTTCGCGATGTACTTGGCGTCGTTGTCGGTAATCATGGCTTTGGGCCGCGCGCCGCCAATGGAGCTGCCATGTAAGAGCGCCTGATCGAGTTCCGGCGTAAGCGGCACGCCCTGCTCCACACGCTCGGCGGCGCTTAGAAGCTCATCAAGCGAGGCCTCACGGGGCTCGCGCGGCACATAGTTGGTCGCCGATAGCTGGAAATCGAGCGCGCCAATGCGATCCGAACCGGATTCCAGAAGATAGGTTAGTTCATCAAGTTCGGCGGGATCGGCGTCTTTTCCATTTCGGCCCAGCATGCGATTGATAATCACTCGGCGGCCCCAAGCATCGGGGGCGGCATCGCGAATGCTGCTCGGCATCCACAACCCTGGCAGCAGCGGCAGCGCACCGGTTTTGAGCGGCAGTTCCGGCTCGTAGACCGGAATTGCCTCCTTCCGCGCGAGATAGGATCGGCCGTAATTGAACACGAGCCGGTTGCCTGACCGCACAAGCAAGCCCGCCACCACGGGCTGCGTTGCACCTGGCAGCCATATCCATACATAGGCTTCCCGATGTGCGGGATCAGAAATCATCTTTTACCGGTCCGGTGGATGTGCGCACGGCCTGCGGCATGAGGGCCAATGTTGCTGTGTTGGTAGAAATCTGACTTGTCAGAGCGGGCTGGTCGGCGTCGAACAAACGAACGCCCACGATTGCCGCCGCTTCGAATACCGCTCCGATTGCACAGCCCAAGTCCCCTTTCTCGATGCGATGGACGAGACCGCGCGAGATGCCCGCCCGCTCCGCCAGCTCCTCCACGGTGAGACGCCGCTCGATCCGGGCACGGCGGATAAGCTGGCCCAGCAACAAGGCTGCGTCCCGGCTGTAGCGCGAATAGGATCGGGTTGCGGGTTTCGACATTGCATTTCTGGTCTATAAATATAGCGCAACAAACATTTAAGCCTCATTTATGGAGCATAATGCGCCAGCTGCCTCCCCCAGTCAAGCATCGCTCTATTAATAGGTCACAGACCCCTATAAAGAACCATTAATAGAACAAAAATACGGCGCCATTTCTCGGCAATCGCTGCAGGGCGACCATTGCTTCCGCACCGCACTTAGCGGGGCGTCTGGTGGGCGCCCGCCGTCGCTATGGGGTGGAATTAGAAGCGTTGAACTTTTTTGCTTTTATTTCGGCGCGTCTAGGGTCAGGCTTTTTACTGACTGCGCTCTATCTTTTTGTTTGAGCATGATCTTCGGGCAAACGCTTTGCGTTTGTCCGTAAGGAAAACCGGTTCCAACACCCGCCCACGCGGGCGCAAGTTTTTTCCGGATCGTGCTCTAGGCAGCAGATCTGACGTGCGCGAGGAAGCCACGGACCTCTTGCTGCAATCGCGCGACCTCTTGGGAAACCTGGTTCGAGGAGGCAAGCACATCATTCGCCGACGTCCCGGCTTTGGTCGAAGCCTTCTCAACGACCGTAATGGCGCCCGACAATTCGTTTGTGCCGGACGCGGCACGAGACGCATTCCTGGCAATTTCCGTGGTTACGGCTTCTTGCTGAGTAATGGCTTCGGCGACAGCGCCGGACATCGAGGTAAGGGCTTCGATTGCCGTTGATATACGTTCGATCGACCCGACGACCTCGCCCGTCGTCGCCTGAATAGCTTGCACCTGACCCTTGATCTCGTCGGTGGCGCGCGACGTCTGCGCGGCAAGGTTCTTAACCTCCTGCGCAACGACAGCGAACCCTCTTCCGGCTTCTCCCGCACGCGCCGCTTCGATCGTCGCATTGAGAGCCAAGAGGTTGGTTTGACTGGCCACGCCCTGAATGAGGCTGATGACGTCGCCGATATGGGTGGCGGCCTCGGTCAGAGCCTTTACGGTGCCGCTGGCCCGAGCCGCTTCCTCAACGGCGTCCTTGGCCGCGACCTTTGATTGAGTGATCTGGCTGGAAATTTCCTGGATTGATGACGAAAGCTCTTCTGTTGCCGTGGCAACGGATTGAACGCTCTGCCCGGCATCCCTCGCCGAAGAAGCCATGCTCGCGGCCTTATCGGTTGTTTCCCCAACATAGGACGACATATTCTCGGCGGTTCCCCGCATGCCGTCTGTTGCGTTCACGACCGCTGCGATAATCCCGCCAACGCCGCCTTCGAACGCGGAAACAAAGGTTTCAACCTGCTGCTGGCGTTCTGTCTTGCGCTGCTGCTCGCTGGCCTGCTGCTCTTGCTCCAGCTTCTGCTTGGCGATGGCGTTCGTCTTGAAGATCTCAACGGCTGCGGAAACCTGCCCAATTTCGTCGGTCCGGTTCCTATCGGGGACTTCAATGCTGAGGTCGCCTGCGGCAATCCCCGTCATCGCAACGGTGATGCGGGAGGTTGGTTTCGCGATACCTCGGCCGATCCAGAATGCGGCCATGAAGGACGTCAGGATGAATCCGGTGACGATCCAGATCAGCCGCTGCTTTGCAGCAGCCATTTCCTTGATTTGCTCGGCAAGATGTCGATTGCGCGCCGAATCCAGGCTCGTCGTGAGCTCATCGAGCTTGGAGCGCAGTTCGGTGAAACGATTGTTTGCATCACCCATCATCATGACACCGTAGCTGGGGTCCAGCTTGCCGGTTTCGATCGCTTGCTGCGCGGAGTCCAGATACTGCTTGGAGTTGGCTGCGGCCGCCGTCTTGAGCTTGCCGATGGCAGGGTCGGCCACCGCGGCTTTCACGAACGTGTCTAATTCTTTCGAGTAACTTTCTACTTCGGCTTGGAGACGAGCCGCATCCGCATCGCGCTTCTTTGTGTCCGTCTCGTTGGCCGCCGAGGACATCAAGGCAAACAAACGGGAATGAATGAGCGTGGCATGATCGCGGATTTTAAGGGAGCGCCCAAGCGGCTCGTACACTTTGCCGTCGAGTTCCTCGACCGCACTGATCTGCATGTTGAGTGCAGAAATTGCAATGAGGCCAATGAACAGCAGTGCTGCGATCGAAAGCCCTGGTGCCAGAAACACCTTGATCGCAATCGGCAAGTTGTTGAACTTTTGTACTACCACCGGACGCCCCATAAAATCCAGATACGATCAACCGTGGTAATCAGCCCTTGTAGTATCCTGAGCCGCAGACCAGATTGTTATCGATTTTTTTCACGAACGTGCCTTTGACCTCGACCTTCTTGGAGACCGGATTCGGCCACTTATAGTCGACCCAACCCTCGCCCTTCTCGAGACCGAGCTTGATAATTTCGGCAATGGCCGGAAATCCATCCGGATCTTTTACACTCATCAGATTCTTCCCGATCAAGTTGGCGTTGCCGCCATGGGCCACACTGGTCCCGTCGGCGGCGAGGCAAAATATATAGAGCTCGCCATCGACATATTTGCCGTCAGGATTGAAATCTTTGAATGCTTTTTCCTGGCCAACCTCTTTGACATGCGCAACTGCCTTCTCAACAAAGGCCTTGGTCTCATCCGCGGTGCGACCAGCGAAGGCTGGAGCGGCGGCAAGCACCGCTATTGCCGTGAGCGCTGCGCGGCCAAGACGCGGTAAGGTCATCGACATCTGCTATCTCCTAATGCGATCCATGAGGCCGGCTCAACACCGCCGACATGCACCACTGTTATGATTACGAGATTAAGTTTTTGATAAATTGCGCTATTGCAGACGGCAAAATTGCTTGTTTGACGCCAGGAACCATGCGTCTTTTTAAGGGAATACCAACTGGTTCGCACATGCATGGACTCATGTACCTTTGACCCGCGCTTTTGGCTCGCACACTTTGAACCCGGTGCCGGGAACACCTTGATCGTAACGAGCAGTAATCACGATCAGTCGTTGTGAATTTTTTCACAACCACAGGGCACCCAAAGGGTGCCCTATGAAACCTCGATGCGGTCAGCCCTTGTAATACCCTGAGCCGCAGACCAATTTATCGTCGATTTTTTTCACGAAAGTGGCTTTGATCTCTACTTTCTTGGAGGTCGAATTCGGCCATTTATAATCGACCCAAGCTTCCCCCTTCTCGAGACCGGCCTTGATAATCTCGACCGCAACCTGAAATCCGTCCGGATCCTTCAGGCTCAACAAATTTTTGCCGACCAGGTTGGCATTGCCGCCATGGGCCTTGGTGGTCCCATCAGCGGCGAGGCAAAATATGTAAAGTTCGCCGTCGACGTATTTGCCATCGGGATTAAAGTCTACAAACGCTTTTTCCTGGCCAACTTCTTTAAGATGAGCCACGGCCTTCTCGACAAAGGCCTTGGTCTCCTCCGCGGTGCGGCCGGCGAAGGCTGGCGCGGCGGCGAGTACTGCAATTGCCGCAAGCGCTGCGCGGCCAAGGCGCGGTAAGATCATCGACATCTGCTATCTCCCAATGCGATCCATGAGGCCGAACTCAATACGAGGCCAGCCGGCTCGGCTCGCCGACACCAACCATTGCTACATTTGTTGGATTAAATTTTTGATAAGCTGCGCTGTTGCAAATGGAAGATTTGTTTGTTCCATTATTTGTTGCAAAGCGAACACACGCACATCAAAGGTATACACCTTTTTCAAGGAACGCCCCAGCGACTAGCGCGGGGCGCTCCTTGAAACTTTTGATGCGGTCAGCTTTTGGAATACCCCGAGCCGCAGACCAAATTGTTATCGATTTTTTTCACAACGCTTTCACGACCACAGGATGTCCCGCCGGGGCTTCAATGCGATCAACCCTTGTAATACCCTGCTCCGCAAACCAGATTGTCGTCGACTTTTTTTACAAGAGCAGATTTGATCTCGACTTTCTTGGAGACCGAATTCGGCCACTTATAATCGATCCAACCTTCCCCTTTTTCCAAGCCAACCTTGATAACCGTGGCGGTGACTTGAAATCCATCCGGGTCTCTCATGCTCATAATATTCTTGCCAACCAAGTTGGGATTGCCGCCTTGTGACAAAACGGTCCCGTCCGGGGTAAGACAAAATATATAAAGCTCGCCATCGACATATTTTTCAGTGTTGAAATCGGCGAGGGCCTTTTCCTTGCCAACCTCTTTGAGATGCGCCATAGCCTTCTCGACAAAGGCTTTGGTCTCGTCCGCGGTGCGGCCAGCGAAGGCTGGCGCGGCGGCAAGCACAGCTACTGCAGTAAGCGTCGCGCGGCCAAGGCGCGGTAAGATCATCGACATCTACTATCTCCTGATACAAGCCATGAGACCGGTTCAACACCTCCCCGGCATGCGGCACTGTTACAATGATGAGATTAAATTTCTAATAAATCGCACCGTTGAAGACGGTGAGTTTGTTTGATTCATTATTTGCAATTAAGGCAGACGGGGCGGAGAATTCACACGGATCGCACGTCGTCAAACAAACATCAACGCGCGGTATTACTGCTGGCGCGCCCGAGGAGATTCATCGGCGATAACAGAACGATCGAGAGCTATCAGGGAGGGGCGGCAGGACATGCATTTTTCTGGACGTGGCGCGATCATTTTACTCGGCGGTCTTGGTCTTGCATCCGTGGCTGTGCTCGCCGCGATGCCGCCAATAACCCAGGACCAGCATTATCACGCGTTCGCCGATACCCGCCCGCTCTTTGGGATTCCTTACTTCTGGAACGTGATCTCAAATCTGCCTTTTGTGGTAGTGGGCGCGGCCGGATTAGCGCTATTCCGGGGCGAGTTGACCTCCGCGGCTTTGTTTTTTGGAATCCTGCTCACCGGGTTCGGCTCCTCATATTATCATCTTGCCCCTGACGACGGCACGCTCTTCTGGGACCGGCTGCCGATGACCATCGGGTTCATGGCGCTGCTTGCCGGCGCGTTGGGCGAGCGGTTCGGCAAAGCTACAGGTCACGTCGCGCTTTGGCCGTTGCTGGCACTCGGAGGAGCGAGCCTGATCTGGTGGCGCTGGACTGGCGATCTGAGGCCTTATGTTTGGGTGCAGTTTTATCCCTGTTTGGTCCTGCCAATCCTTTACTGGTGGTTTCCCGCCATGACTGGCAGCCGATTCCTAATCATCGCTACTGCCCTCTATGGCGTGTCGAAGGCCCTCGAATATTTCGACCACCTGATCTACGCGGCAAGCGGGATAATGAGCGGGCATACGTTGAAGCATCTGGCTGCGGCGGCTGCATGTTTCGCGTTGCTCAGATACTTCAAGCAACGCCAACCCCTGCCAAAGCCGATCAATAATTCTTAAGGCGCCCACAATGCGGGGCTTGAGAAGTGATACGCAGAAGGTCTGAGAACTGCTGGCGCGCCCGAAGAGATTCGAACTCCTGACCCCCAGATTCGTAGTCTGGTGCTCTATCCAGCTGAGCTACGGGCGCTTTTTGCCAGAATGCCGAACGCAAAGGCGGGTTCGGTGCAATGGGCGCATAGCTAAAGCCTTGGGCGCGCAATGGCAAGGGCTGGGGGCAGCTTGGGTTAAAGCCTTGTATTCAGCCCCTCTCAGGCCCTCGCCCGGCGTGCGCCGAAGTCCACGGCCCGGTCAGGGATGGTAATGCGGAAGGTTGCACCTATCGTGCCATCAACCAGACGGATTTCCCCGCCCTGGGCGCGGACGAGTTCCGCCGCAATCACAAGCCCAAGCCCAGTGCCGCCGGGTCGTGTCGAGCCCTGGAACGCCTCGAACAAATGGGCGCGGGCCTTTTCGCTCAGGCCCGGACCAGTGTCCGAAACCTCGATCACGGTCACCGCCCCCTCGCGCCGCCCGGTGATGCGGATCTGATCGCGCACCGGGTCGTTTGGTGCGCGTGCCTCCAGCGCCTGCACGGCATTGCGCACCAGGTTAACAAGCACGCGGAACAACTGGTCGGAATCGGCATCGACCATCAAGCCCCGCTCAACGGCGCTGATCCAGCGGATTTTGTCTACGCCGCTGAGCCCCACGGTTTCGCGCACCTCTTCGACCAGCGGCTCCAGTTGAATCATCCTGCGCTCGGCCGGCCGCTCCTTGACCTGCCCGAACGAAAGCGTCGACTGGCAGAATGCAATGGCGCGTTCGAGCGTATGCACGAGCTTCGGCGCAAAACGCTGCACGGTCGGATCGGGCAGGCTCGCAAGGCGATCGGAAAACAGCTGCGCCGAGGCCAGCAGATTGCGCAGGTCGTGATTGATTTTCGACACCGCAAGCCCCAGCGCTGCAAGCCGATTTTTCTGCTGCAGCATCGAGGCAAGATCGCTTTGCATGGCGGCAAGTTCCCGCTCGGCAATCCCGATTTCATCGCTGCGACGGGACGCCTGCACGATGTGCTCGGGATTCTCCGGGTCCTGCCGGAAAGCCGTCATATTGGCGGTAATGCGGTGCAGCGGACGAACAAACAAATAATGCAATGCCAGATAAATCACTGCTGCCGTCACCAGCAGGATCAGCATCGAAAGCAGCAATATGTTTGTCGAATAGCGTAGCATCGCTTCGCGCAGCGGCGCCTCGTCGAGCACGATTTCGACGAATTCGTTGCCCATCGGCGCCGGGCCGACGACGCGCATCAAATCGTTATCGCGGCAGAGCATGGTTTCGAAGGCATCGGTGATACCTTCGATCAGCGACACCTCACGCAGATCGAAATTATCGGTGACCGCCGGCAAGGGCTCGGGCATGGCCAGGAGCCGCCGCGACTGGCCCGTTCGCATTGCCACCGCCCGCGCGCCGACGCTGCGGAGGATTTGCCGCGCCAGGCTCTCCGGCACCATGCCGGCGGGAGCCGCATCGAGCACCAGTGCAGCGGTACGCGCGGCGGCAAGGCGGTCCCTCAGCCATCCCAGGCGATAGTTGGAAATCGAGGGCACATAGATCAGCACCTCGGAGATCATGATGAAGAGCATCGTGAGGGCGAGAAGCTTGCCGGACAAGCCGAAGCGCAACGTCCGGCTGCCGCGGCCCGGACTTTTTGCGGGAGCCGCGTTCTCGTTCATCGGCTGAGGCCGATCGATGCCAGCACTATCCATCATGGAATCGCTCAAAATGCCTTGGCTGCGTGTCTTGAGAAGAACAAGACCTGAATGAGGCAACAATACACCCGGACGTAGTGCTCGCGATGTGTCCCAGGTCACACATCAAACGACTCTCGAAACCGCTGCGCATTTCCTGAAGATCTGGCGCATCCAAAAATCTAACGATTTCAGTTTGTTATATCGCATCCCTCGCGCAGCAGCGCCCTCTTTGGGTCCCTCCATGATGATACCGCGCGCCAGCCATGCCCCATGCGGGGGAATGCCGGTTTAGCAACGGGGTCGCACCCCGGGGCCCCGGCAGCCCTGAAGGTTAACGCATTTTAGCCTCATGTGCCTCCTATACGAGGGGCATTGCATTGACTTCGCAAGGGTGCCTCTCGTATAAGCCGCGGGGCTTAAAGTGCCGGTGCCCGGGTTTTCCCTCGATGGGTTTCTCTCGATGGATCACTTAAGGGTTCGGTGGATTTTGACCCCATCCCGGCACGCATTTTCAAACCGAATGGCAACCTGCCTCGACAGGCGGAGACAGACCCGTGAAGCGGACCTATCAACCGAGCAAGCTGGTGCGCAAGCGCCGTCACGGCTTCCGTAGCCGCATGGCGACCACAGGTGGTCGCAAAGTCATTGCCGCGCGCCGTTCGCGTGGCCGCAAGCGACTGAGCGCCTGAGCCGATCTAGTAGCGCCGTCGTTCCCATGGAACGGCTGAAACTTCGCGCCGACTATCTCGCTGCGGCAGCCGGGACCAAAGCATCGGCCGCGACGCTGATGCTGCAAGCAAGACGTCGCGATGACGACGGACCTGCGCGATTTGGCTTCACGGTCTCGAAAAAAGTCGGCAATGCGGTCGAGCGCAATCGTGTGCGACGCCGCTTGAAGGAAATCGTGAGGCTCTCCGCGGTGGAACAGGTGCGAGCGGGATACGATTACGTGGTGGTCGGCCGGCGCGCCGCACTTAACGTTCCGTTCGAGCATCTCACCAGGGACTTTATAAGCGCACTCAGCCACCTGCATTCCGGACGAAACAAGTCTAAAAGACGCGAGCGAGCCGGCACGCCTTCAGACCAGCCGGCACAAGCGCCGCGCGACGAGACCAAACAATGAGCGATCAAAAGAATACGATCCTTGCGATCGGACTATCCCTGCTGGTTTTCCTGGCCTGGCAATATTTCATTGGCGCGCCGCAAATGGAAAAACAGCGGCAGATCGCTCAAGAGCAAAAACAGGTACAGCAGAGCCAACCTGCCGCGGCGCCCGGCACCGCACCAGCGGTCGGTCAATCAGGCGTTGCCGCGAGCGAACAGCCGCTTTCGCGCAAGGATGCGCTGGCGAAGAGCAAGCGCGTCGATATCGATACGACAAGCTTGAAAGGCTCGATTGCGCTGACCGGCGGACGCATAGACGACCTTTCGTTCAAACAATATCACGAGACCGTCGACTCGAAGTCGCCCGCCATCGTTCTGCTCTCGCCGTCGGGCAGCCCGGAGCCGTTCTATGCCGAGTTCGGCTGGCTTCCCGCCAGCGGTACATCAGCAAAAGTGCCGGGTGCGGATACGACGTGGCGGCAGGAAGGTTCGGGCTCGCTGGGACAAAATCGCCCGGTGACGCTCACCTGGAACAACGGCGACGGTCTTGAATTCCGCCGCACCATTTCGGTCGACGACAAATATCTGTTCACGATCAAGGACGAGGTCGCCAATAAGGGCTCGGCGCCGGTAACGCTTTATCCGTTTGCGCTGATTTCGCGGCACGGAACACCGCAAACGCTTGGCTATTATGTGCTGCACGAAGGCCTGATCGGTTATCTCGGCGACGAACACCTGCAGGAATGGACCTACGCCAAGATTGCCGACAAAAAGAACATTCAGTTCAACGTCACCAACGGCTGGCTCGGCATTACCGACAAATATTGGGCGGCAGCGCTGCTTCCCGACACTTCGGCTCGTCTTGACGCGCGGTTCTCGTCCAACACGATCGGCACGACCAAAACCTATCAAACCGATTACAAGCTCGACGCACAGACGATTGCACCGGGAGCCACCGGCAGCGCCGATGCGCGGCTTTTTGCCGGCGCCAAGGAAGTTGCGACGATCGACAGCTACGAGAGCGCGCTCCAGCTTCATCATTTCGAAAAGCTGATCGATTGGGGATGGTTCTATTTCATCACCCAGCCGATGTTCTCGCTGCTCGATTATTTCTTCCGCTGGACCGGCAATTTCGGCGTGGCGATCCTGATCGTCACGGTATTGGTCAAGCTCGCGTTCTTCCCGCTTGCCAACAAGTCTTATGCCTCGATGGCGAAGATGAAGGCGGTGCAGCCGCAAATGGCGGCGATCAAGGAGCGCTATCCAGACGATCGCATGAAGCAACAGCAGGAGATGATGGAGCTCTACAAGCGGGAACAAATCAACCCGCTCGCGGGCTGCCTGCCGGTGGTCATCCAAATCCCGGTATTCTTCTCGCTCTACAAAGTACTGATGATCAGTATCGAAATGCGGCACGCGCCGTTCTTCGGATGGATCCACGACCTATCCGCACCCGATCCGACCACCGTTTTCAATCTGTTCGGATTGCTTCCATTTGATCCTTCGATGGTTCCGGTCGTC
>DATAIA010000272.1:0-3160 GCA_036262895.1 Xanthobacteraceae bacterium | reverse complement strand
CATCCCAGGGTTGTCGCCCAGAAGGCCTTGCAGCACAACGCCGCTGCGGTGGTGCTGTTCCACAATCACCCCTCCGGTAACCCGGAGCCAAGCGCGGCCGACCGAGCGATCACCATTCGCTTGAAGCAGGCTCTGGCACTGCTGGATATCCGGGTCCTCGACCACCTGGTGCTCGGCGGCAGTGCCTACACCAGCCTGGCGGCAAGGGGGTGGGTATGAGCGCCCGCCACGTGCACGCGGAGCTTTCTTAGGTTGAGCTGGGCTCGTCATCGGATTAACAGATAGATTCACTGCCGCTCTGCCGGGAGTGCACCCTCTGGCCTAATACTCCATCCCTTGATCGAATTTACAGTCGTGCCGTTGCCCACGATAACTGCAAGGGGATACGGAAGGATCAGACGGTTTATAGATGCATATTCACGGAAGGTCTTGATGTCTTGACGTGAAATGGACGGAATTTTCTGAGGGTGGGTGTGCCAATAACCAACCAGCCTTTCGCCTCGAAAATTTGCCGCTTCAATTTCCTGTCTGCACCGATCTCGGTCAAGTTCTAACCATGACCATCCCGCACGGTCTTTGGCGTGGGGTAGAGTTGCCGATATCAGGATCGGTCCACTATCGCCATGGATATCGACAAAGAGCAGGCCGCCTCGTTCTTTTTGCCACAACAGTTGTTTCTGTCGTTGAAGCAAATTTGCCACGCGCTGATGGACGGTCAATTCGGCATTGAGCGATGGCCATGACCAGACCCACGAAACGTCATTCGTGGTCAAGCGACATCCCGCTCAGCTTCTTGACTGATCGGCGGCCACAAGTCAACTTGGACTGCCTGTCGAACATTCTCGCTGGGCGCAGGCCATAAGAATGTCCCTCCGGCGCTCTCGACGACGGACTTGTTGGGAACAAGCGAATACCATTGCGGCGCTTTCAATTCTCCGGTCATCGTATCGATGGCTGCACCTGCTGTCATTGAAATGATGGAAGCAAGCGCAACGGCGCCTCCGGGAATATAGCTTTCGCCACAGGCTGCTGAGCGGATGATGCCGTCTTCCCATTTCGTTACCGGCTTGTGGAACTGTCCCGTCGAAGTAAAAAGATAGCTTCCATCGGCATTTGAGTTTTTGGGGCTTACCAGAACGTGGCCAGCCAGCCCGTTCGTCTCGCTCCATGCCTGTATCAGTGCCCACGGCGCACCGTTGCGCTTCGCCTCCCAGAGCCACAATTCGCTCGGCCAATCTGCGGTGCTGACAATGACAATGTCGGCCGAGGAGATCGCTCTTGCAGCTTTCTCGGAAATTTGAACAAACTCTGGGATTGCCGCCAACTCGGTTGACGGAACGTCATGTGCAATTCTTTCCCGCAGAGCCGCTACCTTAGGGCGGCCAAGATCGTCTATGCCGAGCACATGGCGGCCGATGTTTGCGGCATTGAAGGTATCCGGGTCGATCAAGGTCATTCGTCGGACACCAGAGCGAGCAAGTTGTATAGCGATTCCACTTCCGAGCGAGCCGACACCCACGAAAACCACATGCGCATCTTTCAAGGAGTTAGCCGACTTCATATCGCGCGAATGGACGATAGCGCGATCGAGAATTTGGAGCTCCGCCCACTGAACGTATCCGCGAGGTGCTTGCATACGTTCCACAGCTTTACGCAGTCCAGCACGCCGCCCATAGTTCGGCTTTGCCGATCTTGTGGCGCCGTAGCTGCGCAGCGTGAATGCAACGACCAACGGAATTTCGCTATTTCCCGGTAGGCGGAGCAGGATGTAGCGAAGGGGCAAGTGCGAACTCGCTGCTAGCCAAATCGCCAGATCGTCGCCAGACCCTTGCTCCATGTGGGGGCGGAGCCATCCAAGCACATCAGGGGCGGCCGGGAGCTCAACATCTGGGACCGTAACAAGATCCGCATAGAACGCGGCTTGGGCGGGCCCTCGCATTTTGCCAGCGCCACCCCGAAGTCTGGCCTCATAGTTGAGGAGATGTCGAAATGAATGGCTCAGCCACAAATTCACCCGACCATCTTTGGGCCTAGCTCTGGGGTCTGTTAGCGCATACAGCGGTCCGGCGGAGTCAGGGATGCGTGGAAGGATGAGTTGTTCCGCTCCCCCATCGCATTGCTGCGCCCAGTAGCTTGTAATCTCAAATTGAAACTCGGCGTTGCGATCTTGGGGAGATGTTTTAGGAAGCGCCCACCTCATCAGTTTTATCAGGCGGCTCATCGTTTCTATGATGGCTTCCTCCGGTGAAGATCGTAACGGCCGCTGGTCAGCGTATAAGCACAGCCCGTCTTTTGAAACATGCGGCCATTTCAACCAAGGCGACGGGTCGATCTTTAATGTCAGGCCCTTCCGAGGAAACGATGGCGGAAAC
This sequence comes from Xanthobacteraceae bacterium, assembly GCA_036262895.1. Taxonomy (GTDB): domain Bacteria; phylum Pseudomonadota; class Alphaproteobacteria; order Rhizobiales; family Xanthobacteraceae; genus AP-16. The sequence goes on along the minus strand of DATAIA010000272.1, from coordinate 788 downwards.
CCGATTTGAAGCACTCGACTCTGGCCGAGATAGTCTTCAAAAAGGGGAAGCTCGAAACTCGCAATTTCACGAGCGCGAGGCTTAACCTCGCGCAGATATTCGTTCGCTGCCCCCAAGGACTTCCTGAGGGCAACGATGCCTTGCTCAATTTCAGGTGTAAGCGACTCAGCCAAGGCGGCCAGTTCCTTCAACATTTCTTTGCGATTCGCTGCTTGCGACATGCGAGCCGAACAAGTTGCTCACGATTTCTGTGTTACGACTGGTGCCTGCCTTCCTGCCTGGAAGGGTCCATGTGCTTGGCAGGTCCCGGACCACGTCTCGGACCATCGATTCGCGAATGCCAAATCGGCCAGCAAAAGCCTCGCGGAATGCAGTATCACTGCCCTGGTCCAAAAGCCCCATGCGCACGCTTTGCATCGCTGCTCCGTGCCAACGGTCGAACGCATTCTTGTATTGGCGCCCTTCAAGCCCAGGCCTATTCCATTTCTCAGCAAAATTCTCGCCAGAATCATACGGATTGCACACCTCATATCCCCCCAATCTCAAGCGGACGAAAGAAGGCATTTGGTCGACGATAGCCATAACGACTTCAATTGGACGCAGGTGCGCAGTTTCGCCGCGCTGCACCAGCCTTTCGTAAGACCGACCCGCCAATGTGGTGATCACCGCGGAAATCGGACGATGCTCTTCCTCCCGATTCTCGATGGCCCAAACGTCGCGATGGCGCTTCAAGAGTTTGATAGCAGCCCGCAGCGGATTCCCATCGACATAGTCGGCGTAGTCAGGCA
>DATAIA010000271.1:0-2614 GCA_036262895.1 Xanthobacteraceae bacterium | reverse complement strand
CAAAATGGGCCATATCAGGCTCCGACGTGCCGGGACGTTCTACACCTAAAATAAATTCTCAACGTCAAATTCTAGAGTATCACCACCTAAAGCGTATCATACCAACCGAGCTGCGTCTTCGTGGTGGGGCGGCAATTTTTGGCTAGCGAGGGGACACAGGGCACACTGGTCAATGTCTTCGCTGCAGCGCAGCTGCACGCACATTTTTGCGCGCAACAAGTACGAACGCTTACATCCGCATAAGGTCACCACGAGAACTCCCGACACCTGCAGGCCGGGTTTCCGGCTAGCCATCAGGAGCAGACCACCACGTGCACCGCGTTCAATACACGGGTGCGCTACAGCTCAAAACCGATAGCGCTTTTAAATCGTCGTTCAATCATGGTTGCTAAGACGGCCAGTAACAGATGGATCGTTCCATCCGAACCATGTTTCTCATTTCGATCATTGCAGATGGAACAGCGCAAGGCGCATCGTGTCGTATTCGAACGCGGATTCTCTGCGAACATGATGGCGATTGATGGGACATGGACGCGCCCGTGCACGATGCAGGACGTTTCGGACACAGGCGCCAAGTTGATGGTGGAAGGTTCTATCAAAGGTCTCCCACTGAAGGAATTTTTCCTCGTCCTCTCGACCATGGGAAAGGCGTATCGACGGTGCCAACTGGCATGGGTCAATGGGGATCAACTTGGCGTCACATTTATCAAAGCGCCTGACGCAAAGAAGAAGACAAAGTCGCCAGCGCCCTAACCGCTGGAGACGAGCGCAGCCAGCCGAGACGGAATGAAAAAAGCCATCGAAGAACGCCGTTGCGGAACTCGCCGACGAGGTGAAGCGGGGTGGTCAATGGAGTTCGCGGCTATCCGCGAATTGGTCACCGCAATTATGGTGCAGGCCAGCCCCAATCGCTCAGGGTGCAGGGACCAAAGCAAGCGCTGAAGACGACCGAAGCGTTCCGATCGACATCAAGGGCCGTCTGGCCGGGCCTCGCGAAAATTCCGACAATTTCTTGAATGGTTATGTCGGGAGAAATGTTGGTAGCGAGAGACCGCTACCGCCTTTCCCCACACGACGCAAACCTGCGATATTTCCTTCGATCGTCCGCCTAAAGTCTCGGAGCCCTATCAGGATGGGCTCCCACCGATGGTGGCCGTTTAAGTGGAGTTAGCCTCAACGGGACCGACCATTGATTTTCATCGTCGTGCCAGGTGTTTCTGCCCCTTTTTGTTAACGGTCGTTTCACCCAATTCGTTGCGATTTTGTTGCGGCGTTCTCGGGCGATCAGGCATTGGGGTCTTGGGCCGTGGGGTGATGAATTTTACTTGCCTGCATCGCTAACCGCGTTCGGGTTCGCTGGGCGCCACAGGTTCAGATCGGGGACTCGCAGTGAAATCGACTTGCCGCAAGTAAGCTGGTTGCATGGACCTGCAATGGTGGTGAGCCGCCATTCAAAGGCGCTGATAGTCAACCGATCTCAAAAACCGCCTCCGGAGCTCTCGTCTTGCGCTTCGCCCTCGCGTATGAGTTATTGATCCAAGAGGAGACATCCGTGTCTAAGGCGCGGCATCCTTGCGACGACCTCTTTTCGGAAATGACCGAAGCATTCGAGCGCTGGCGAAACTGCGGGCTGGATCGAGTATCTGAGCTGCTGCCGGTCTGATGGACACCGAGATTAGGTGAAGCCGGAGGTGGTAATGTTGAGGCGTAAATTCAGTCGAGAGTTGAAGGTCGAGGTTGTGAAGCTTGCCAGGAAACGCGGGGCAGCCGCCGCAGCAGCGACTGGACCCAAGGGCTTCAGCAAGATCGCAATGAGGTCTGGCATATCATCGCCGGATCCGTCATCATCGATGGCGAGATCGTGATGACAGCCGCCGGCGGCGGCTCGAACCTTTCAGTCTAGCACATTGCGCAGCATTGCGGTGCCGCTAGTCTTGTTTTGGTTTTCCGGTGCTACCTGCGCCTTGGATATGGCGTGCAGGCGTCCCCCGTGCACCTTCGCCTCAGCCGGTCTTGCTTACGAAGTGCGCCATTCTGCCGCTGTCCGCGCCCTGAGTTGGGAACCGTTGACGAGGAAATGGGTTGGCTGGCTGAGCAAATCAGGAACTGCTGTATTGTTTCATGAAAGACAATATCGACCGCGTCTGGGACATCATTGAAAAGGTCGGCGTGTGCATGCTGACGACGCAATTCGTCGGTGGACTGCGTGCGCGACCGCTCGAAGCGAGACCCGACCGCGAAGCTGGCTTGATTTTTTTCGTAACCGATATTCACAGCGCCAAGGAGAACGACATCGCGGCCACACCCGATGTCGGCCTTGTTTTCATCGATGCGAACGACAAGGCCTATCTGTCAATTACCGGCCGCGCGTTCGTCATGCGTGATACCGATAAGACACAGGCCGCCTGGCGAAAGTCCGATGAGGTGTGGTGGCCGGGCGGCCCAAACGATCCCGACGTATGCTTGTTGCGGATCGAGCCCGTCACGGCGGAATTATGGGATGGACCGGCGAGCGCTGTCCTTACCGCCTTCGAGTTCGCCAAGGCGAGGTTGATCGGAGAGGAACCGAAGCTCGGCGAGAACCGGAAGGTGACTGTCAAGATGTGAGCGCGGG
>DATAIA010000270.1:0-8022 GCA_036262895.1 Xanthobacteraceae bacterium | reverse complement strand
CGAATTTCGGTCTGCCTGGAACGGACCTTTGATGGGACTTACGCACTTTCGGTCTCCAATGATGGCCCGACTTTGCCGAACGACTTTGATCTTGCCACCCGAAAGGGATTGGGAATGCGGATTGTTCGTTCCTTTGTCGAGCAGATCGGCGGCAAGTTGCTGGCCGGGCCGGCCGATAGGAACCAGGGGGCGCGGTTTACAGTTTTGTTCTCGTGATGGCCAAAACCATGGGCCTAGGATGGTGGGCCAGCAGTTCGGGCGGATGTGCAACCCTCGATCGCTAGTTTGTCCGCCGGGCGTCAATCTGCTGCTTTCGACGCCCGCATGCGCCAGCGCATTCCATTTTCGCAGATAACGCTGATCCATTCGGACCAAAGATACGTTGCCAGGTGTCCTTAATCGCACAGCCAACGCCAATCTAGCCTGATGAATTACCAGCGCGCTCCAAAGTGGGAGGAGACGCCTTCCGGCCATAATCGAGAGACTGTTTATGCATCCACCTTCCGCCGAAAATGTCTTTTTCGACGATGAAGCAACTCGTGTCATGGGTGTGGCATTCGATGAAGCGTGCAATTTTGTTGTGGGATCCGCGAGCACGGACATACTGCGCGAGCTCGTCGCGGCACGGATCATAGAAGTTGCCAAAACAGGCGAACGCGATCCGGCACGCCTGCATTCGCGTGCACTTATGGCGCTTTTCAAGGCCGATGTATCCGCACCAACGGTTGACATAGTCCGGAATGTCCCCTTTCCGGTCTATGCATTGGTCTCGCGCACAGCGTGACCAAGAGCGAGCCCCGGCTGCCTCCCCCGGCAGTCGGGGTCGCAATTCGCTCCGCCGGCTAGTCGTCGGGTCCGAAATCAAATTGTCCTTCACTGCGGATGCAGCATGCCGGTTCGATGAATACCCACCGATGCCGCGACGCGACACCGCCCTTCGTATTGTTCGGCCCCCACCTGTAGCTCGCGCCGCATTCGTTCACACAGACCGCCGACCAATTCGAACCTGAAAGTGATTTAAGGCAGGTTCTGACGTATTATTCTCAATGCGCGCTGCTGCGAGACGGAACGGTGCGATGTCCCACGTCTTGTAGACAGCGGCATATTGCCGTTAGAAGCAGCCTGCCGACGGCAGGCAGAAAGAACATATCATCATGAACACATTTAGAACAATTTCAGGCGTCGCGATTCTGAGCTTCGGCCTCATCCTTTCGACAGCCACTCCAAGCGATGCCGCAAGCCATCGCCACCGTGCCACAGCGATCGCATTTGGCACCGGAGTCGCTGTTGGAGCGGTTGCCGCTAGTAGCTACCGGTCGAGCTATGCATACGACCAAGGTTACGCCGAGGATCAGGGATACGGTGATTATGCCTATCAGCCGGAGCCCGGTTATGCGCCAATGCCGGGCTATCGCTACGATCGCAGTGCCCGCCCGTGGAATTCGAACCCCTGCATGAGATCGCCGGGCTCGCTCGGGTACACCCCCTGCGTCAATCAATAACACCGGCATTTTCGCCAGGGCGGGCCTTTGTCCGCCCTGGCACACGCATTATCGCAGCAAGCGGACCGAACGCCGACCGACGGTTTGGTCCCAATTCCGATAGGCGGGCGCGAAGGATGGGCCGTTACAAGGACTACGATCGTGGACCGGCGCGCGGTTATGACACCCAAGCCCACGACGATGGGGCCTCCGCACCGCAGCCAAATGTGTCACCTTCCGGCGGCCGATTACCGCCCCGTCCTGCCAACGCTTCGCAGGTCGTAGGCGACACGACCCAATGCATAGGTACGGTCAAGATGTATAAGTCTGACAAGGGGTTTGGTTTTGTCGGGCAGGATGACGGCGGAAAGGACGTATTCGTCCATGCCACCGCGCTTGCCCGCGCCGGACTAAGCGGGCTCACCGAAGGTCAGCGGGTTCGGATGCGAATCGGCCAGGGTCAAAAAGGACTCGAAGCCCAGACCATTGAACTGTTGGATTGAAACCCACGTCTGGCCAGAGCTAAGTAACTCGTAGGCGAACTGCGTACCGCACCCGGCGCCGCTGCTACCGGCAATCGAAGTTTTGTCGCTTTGCATAGCGCGATGGTCCAGTTGCACTGGAACAGACTGTGGCAGGATTCGAGACGCTTCTGGTCGAGCTACATGGTTGGCCCACCCCGGAATTCCCAATTGGCACTAACGAAACGGCTGCACGAGCCCCATATGGAGGGGACGTTGCCTTGCGCTTTGACCCTCACCGAGGACGCATACATGCGGACTCATCGCTTTGGTACAAAAATAAAGCTGCCTTCGACCGTCGCAATTAAGCATCAACTGCTGACGATGATGCTGGAGGACGAGGTTCGAGCAACACCCGCGGGAGTACCCTTCAACGAGAGGGACTCTCGCGCATTGGGCCTGTTGAGAAGGCCTGTAGTATCACAGAAGTAGCACGACCGCGCCGGCTAGAAGGGCCCGACTGCCCCAGCAGCCTCGCTCTTGGTCACCATGAGAGCCGCCGCATGTTGTCACGCCACGATGAAGAGCCGGCGGGACCTGTTCAGGCCGACGAAGAGGCAATGCCGCTCCCCGGCAACCTGACAACGATTTATCTAGGGGGACTATTTTTCCTGGCGTTCTTTACTGCACTGTACATAGCGGCGGACATCGTTTGGCCGCTCGTTTTGGCCTTCGTGCTATCGCTTCTTCTAAAGCCAGCGCAGCGCTTTCTTGAGCGCATCGGTACACCGCGGTTGCTTTCCGCATTCGTACTTGTCGTCACAATGTTAGCTATCGTCGTCGGCTTGGGAACTGCCGTGTCTGGCCCAGCTGCTGATTGGGCTGCGAGACTTCCCGAGGGGGCGCCGAAACTGCTGGAGCGGCTCAAGCCACTCGAAGTGCCGCTGGCCTCGCTGCAGGCGTTTTGGGCTCACATCCAGAACTTTGCCGGCTGGAATAACGGTGACAATGCGTCATTAGGCCCAGCTCTTTTGGGCAGGCTGTTTGCTGGCATGCGAGCTTTCGCGAGCGGCTTCTTCACGACCCTCCTGTTTCTATTTTTCTTTCTCGTCACTGGCGATCTCTTTGTCCGCCGACTTGTGGAGATCATGCCACGCTTCAGCAGCAAGCGTCAGGTTGTCGATATTGCAGAGCACATCGAGAGCGACATTTCGGCGTATCTAGTCACCATTACCCTCATGAATGCCGCCGTCGGATTCGCTACCGCAATGATAATGTGGGCGACCGGGGTCGGCGATCCAATTCTGTGGGGGACTACGGCCTTCCTGCTCAACTTTATCCAAATCATTGGTCCGTTGCTGGGGGTCGTAATCTTCCTCCTGGCAGGCGCATTGGTGGGCGACACTCTTTGGCTGGCACTACTTCCCTCCGCCCTGTATCTCGGTATCCACTTGATCGAGGGAGAGACGTTAACTCCGATGTTACTCGCGAGGCGATTCACCCTGAATCCCCTATTGGTTATAGTGTCGCTCGTGTTTTGGTTCTGGATGTGGGGTATTCCGGGTGCGATATTGTCGGTACCTATGTTAGCCGTGACAAAAATCGTCTGCGACCGCGCAAGGCCCCTGGCGGCATTCGGTCACTTTTTGGAGGGCTAAGGGCTCCACACAGGCGGCGCGATGCCGCGGAGAAGGTCATCTCCGGGCTACTGAGGCCGCCCCCCGCGCCGCTATCCACACATTCGTCCTAGGATTGATCTGAAAGGTGTTCCCGAAGGGACCAACGTTTGGATAGGTGGCACTTTCAGCCAGCTACTGGCCTCCGTTAGGGGCAAAAGGCACCAATATAATTTTTAAAAGGCGTCGCAGCGGAACATTCGCGATAGGCGCCGGTTAGCAACCAAGCGACCGGTAAGCGTTCTGGATAGAGCGGTCTCCCAGACTGCTCGTCCCCCTCCAGAATGCAATTCGGTTTAACAGGGCCGTCCAAGCGTCCATGCTTGGGCGGCCTTCTGCGGTTGAGCATATCAACAAGGCGCCGGACCGGGTAATCGCGACGCCGCCTTCTACTGCGCCATAGCCGAAATCAGAGGCAGCGCGTGTTTCGATCACGCATGTGCCCCAATGCGCGAAGGCGACCGCCGTTCTCCGGCGGCGCGATCTTCGATATTGTTGGAAGGTTCGAAACCTCGCTGGGTCGGTGCGCTGTTTCTTCGCGGTAACGTGTATGCGGATCACGGCCGGGGAATAAACAGAGGTCCCTCCGACGCCCCGCATCTACAAGACGCAGAGTTCCTCCGGCCGGTTTGCAGCAGCTCGGGGGGTGGTGCTCTCGCTGGTCACGAACCCCGCCACTTGCCTCGTCATGCGAAGTGTTGCTTTGCCGATGTCGGTCTGACGACAAGATCCCCTCGCTCAATGAGATCCCTCAAAACTTGTTGCGGAGGACCGCCTTGATCAGGCAGCAGGAATGCGGCCAAGGTCATTATGGACTGCCTCCCGCCTGAGGCCTCGTTGGGCGAGTAGCGTATAAAGAAATGCTTCTCGTCATCCTCGGTTAGCTCCCATTTCTCGCCGTTGGAGCTAACATACAGTTGTCGCAGGGTCTTTAAAATCATCCGACGCTCCTATGAGACAGAAGCTCGTGAGCCAACGTGCAGCAGCCCCGCCCGTTCCGATTGCATTCGGAAATGCGGCTTTATGCAAGGCGTCTACAGCTATCAATGGAATTTTCGGAAGCGCACTGATTTGCTGCTATTGCCCATGGCAATCTCAACAAATGATCGAGGATTGCCTCTCTTTTGAATACCCAACCTCAGCAAGGCCGTTCTGCAATTAGCCTGTCCTTCTGGAATGAAATATATCGTCAGCGAGCACGCGTCGCTCCGCTGGATGCCAGAGTCAGCGTGGCGTAACCTCCGGAACCAAGGTTTGTCGCGCCCTTTCCGTCGACAATTCGTTTACCTCAGGAGCGGACCGCTTTGCTTTCAAATCCCGTACGGCTTTTCCCAATTCGACGCACGTGAGCAGTTCCACATAGCTCGGACTTCCCCCAGCACTCTGCAGGCGGAGGCAATGTTTCTTTTGATCAGAGTTGAACTGTTGCCACTCCTGCCGCAGTGTTGCCTGAGCCGCCCTTTCATCCTGCAAGCATGCATTTTCGTTTCGGCCACCGGTGGCCTTCGTGGCCTCAATAGCCCCGCGACAAGTGGCTTGATATTCGAACTGGGGTGCCCGATCAGCCACTAGGATAAGCGGCGCTATAAAGGCTAGTTGAACGGCCGGGAGCATCTGCGTTCCTCTCACTTGCGAGATAGAACGCACGACGGGTGGTCTCGTTCAACCCCTCGCAAGGACCAAAGGCAAAGGCGTCGTCGTTCTTTGCTTTCCTTTTTGACTAAAGCGGTCAATTTTGACCAGAACGTCTTCTTAAAGAGGGACAGTATGTCACCATAGAGAAGATCGGCGAAGTGTTGCACGACAGCTCTGGCCGCCACTTCACACTTTGGCGGGGCAATAGAGGATATGCGCAGCCTAAAGTCTCTTCTGAGACACGTTTGCGGACAATATAAACTACTTGGTGCCGCCGCATTGCGCCGAGCCAATTACTTACTATGTACAGCCCTCTCGGATGATCGCAGCCCCACCCCGGCCGCACTCTCAGAGGCCTCCGACCACGTCAGGGCGTCGCGTCCGGAAGCCAGCAGAAAAACGTCCTTCAGGGATACACGTCATGACTACGAACCCCGCCAAGGTCGCTGAGACCTTCAAAACAGCGGCGCAGAACGGCTTCTCCCAAACCAAGGAAACGTCCGAGGCGATGACCCGCGCGACGACGCAATCCGTTGACCTGTTCAAAGACTGCTACGTGACCGGGCTTAGCGGCGCCCACGAGTATAATGCCAAGGTAATGGAATTCGCCAAAGGCAATACAGAGGCGGGTTTCAGCTTCGCCAAAAAGCTTTCGGGCGCTAAGTCGCCATCAGAATTTCTGGAGTTGACGGCTGAGTATTCTCGCAAACAGTTCGAGACACTGACTGACCAGACGAAGGATCTTTCTGCGCTAGCCCAGAAGGTCGCAGTCGCGGCGGTGGAGCCTCTTAAGGCCGGCTTCAGCAAATCCTTCAGCCAGTGACGTCCACGACGGAGCGGATATCGGCAAGCATGTTTTAAGTACCCGGGCAGAGCGGACACGCTCTGCCCTCTTGCTAACGGAAGCTTTGGGTCATGAGATGACTTAGCGCGCTCTGCCTAGCGGGGGCAGAACCTGAAGTAAGCCGCACTCGCCCCCTACGGCCTCAGTATCGGCGATCTTACACATCGCAGCCGCCGGCCTCGCGGCGCCTCATGAAGATATCACGTCCCGAACCCGGTTAGCTCGTTCGATAATATCGATCATTTGTCCTGCGGCATGAACCGTCAAAGGGTGTTGAGTAGAGCCGGTTCTTGGTGAGATGTAGACGGCCATTTCACGAGCAAGGTCGATCTGAGACGCGGCAAGGGCGGCACTCGAAGACATTCAGCGCCAGGTTTGCGTACTCTTTCTCGATCGTACGCGCGAGTGTCATTGTCCGAGAGCACGCCGGGCATAGCGGCGGCTTCGCTTTCCTATGCATTGTAGAAATCTCGGAGTGTATGTCCGGCAACGCTCAAAGTTCGGCCCGGTTGCGCGAATTACTCGGGTTTCTTCGGTTCAACGAGCCGGGTCTTGACGAATGCCGCAAACGGCACAGCGGCTCGCGCCATGACGGGCCACTGGGTCCGCATGGCCGAGACTAAGTGCTGCGAAACCTCAGCGAACTTCCTCGCCCAGCCCCGCAGGTGCGGCGGATCCACGCCAACGCATACGCCACGCTCTCTGATCAGGCGCACAGCTTCAAGCTTAGCGTAGCTATTGTGCTATCAAGCCCGCCTTCGTTTTTTCCAACGCTAACCATAAGCGGGCGACGGCATCTTCGGCAGTCGCCTGAGGGTGTCCGCTATCGGGTTGCTCGTCCTGAGCCCCCATTGAGGCAGACCATCCAAGGTGCCGATGCGCGAGACTGAATTGATCATCACCGCCCATTTTCTCACACGCTGCAATGAGCTCTTCGAGGGTAGGAATGAACCAAGTGTCCGAGGGGGCTAATTCGCCCAAAGAATAAAAAGACACTCGACCATCGGAAGTGAGAAACTGCCTTCCTTGCCGATGTTGCAGAGGCTGGATATTGGGGAACCCAGCGCATTGTAGCTCTTTCGCGAGTTCGAGATCCATAATGAGATCATAACACCCTCGAAGGGGTGTTTGATGCCTTATTTGTCGCGATGCTCATTGTCTGCTTCACAAAACGATCGACCTCAGGTGCGACACCGTCAGGCCTGATGCAGAACGTAATCCCCTTTAGAGGCCTCCGACCAAACCAGGGCGTTCTCGTCGTTCATTCCTTGATCAGACCAGCGGCTCTCAACGCATTATTGATCACAGCTGCAATGTCGGACCGGTGCGATTGCGAACCTTGCTGCCACCGCGGCGGCTCATTGTCCGTCAATATTTCGCCCTCCAGTACCGGCTTCCGCGTCTCGACATGCGCTGGTCGGGGAAGCTTCGCTATTGTGCCGACCGAAGTGCGAGCGGACGCGATCCCGAAAAACTTCGCGATGTGGTAAGACGACGAAATCCCCACTGGCAATAGGAACGGCCCGGGGACACCGCAAATCTTTTCGCCCTCGCCGGTCGCCAGCGGCGTCCCATGCGCCATATTGGCGATGGTGTAAGACTCTATAAGCTCCGCACCTGCTTTGCCCAGCCAAACTTCCCGCGGATGTCCGTCAACCCGATGTTTCAATGAGGGAGATGGCGGAAGGCCATGCACTTCCGTCCACTGCTTGATTAGTTCTCTCGCATTCGATGGAATCACGGTGTTATCGGCATCTCCATGCCAGATCGAAACGCGCGGCCATGGCCCTCGGTGAGGCGATGCCTCGCGGACAAGGTCCCCCCACCGACGCCGTGAGCGGGATGGACTTCGATACATGCTCTCGAACGCTTGCTGAACGTTCGTAGCTGCGCCGTACGGCAGGCCCGCAATGATAGCTCCTCCT
>DATAIA010000269.1:0-4703 GCA_036262895.1 Xanthobacteraceae bacterium | reverse complement strand
CTTCTATTTCATGGCTTTCAACATCGATACTGAGCAAATCGATTGGTATTTGTGCCTGAGCATCAGTCAGGATTTCATCTAGCGTCTTAACGGGAACGTCGATGATCCCTTCCCGGCGCATTCCAGCCACGAAAAAACTCGAAGCGAGCGAAGAATGGATGCCTGCCACATGAAACGGCATCATTCGTCCGGAGTTTTCGGGCGAGGAGCAAGCAAGATTATAAACCCTGGCCCTGCGTTTCTGGCGATGACGCTCTGCGAGATCCGGCTGGGGCTCAATGACAATGCCATCCCAACCAAGTTGCTCCAGGTGCCAAGTTTGCGATCCCTCCTGGGGATCGTTAGCGCCGACATCAACGTAATAGCCCGCCTGAGAGCCGTCGAAGAATTCTTCTTTGAGTTTGTCTTCAACATGGTACGGAAAGATAGCTCTCATGGCAGCGGTCAACCTCGAGTGCAAACCAGAACCGGATATGAAATTGGAGATTACACGGGCTTGATGGGTACATCAATTCTAAGCTCATGAAAAATCACAAGAATTTCTTTTCGGCTTGTTGCATTGATTCTTCTGCTGTTGTAACGAACTGACTCAAAACGTGTGGGGGCATTAGCGGCGGCTGCTTCGCACCGCAGGTTTTACCGTGCTAGGACTAATTGAGTTAAAGCCAAGGGATTGGCTGGGGGATTGGGGCGATGGTGGGACGAGCCGCGAACGATACCGGGCAAAAATCATTGCGTGTGGGGGTTATCGGCGCCGGCATTATGGGCAGCAATCATGCCCGGGTTCTGACGGAACTGCCGGCCATTGATTTTGTCGGAATCGCCGATCCCGATCAGCATCAGCGCGATTTTGTCTCCGGTGCGCTCGGGTGCGTCGCGGTCGACAACCTCGAGTCTTTGTTGGACCGGGGTGTTGATGCGGTCACCATTGCCGCGCCCACTCATTTCCATCGCGACATTGCTTTGGCCTGCATCGGACGTGGAATCCACGTGCTCGTGGAGAAACCAATTGCGTCATCAGCGGAAGAGGGACACGAGATCGTCGAAGCCGCATATCGCGCCGGCGTGACCTTGATGGTCGGCCATGTCGAGCGGTTCAATCCGGCGGTTGAGGCGATCAAACAGGCTATTCAGGGCGAGGATATTCTTTCGATTGCTATTACGCGGGTCGGACCTTTCCCGCCGCGGATGTCGAATGTGGGAGTTGTGATCGACCTTGCTGTTCACGACATTGATTTGATCCGCTGGTTTACGGACTCCGACATTACTGAAGTTCAGCCGCAGCTCTCCAGTGCCGTTGCCGAGCGCGAGGACATTGCCCTGTTACAGTTCCGAACTGCTTCGGGTGTTCTTGCCCACATCAACACCAACTGGCTGACCCCGTTCAAAGCGCGCACCGTTCATGTCGCGACCCGTAAGAAGTATGTCATGGGAGATCTGCTGACCCGTCAGGTCACTGAATGTTTCGGCTTTCAGCCGGACGGCAGCTATTCCATGCGGCATCTTTCGGTCGGCCATGCTGAACCATTGCGGTCGGAGCTGCTCGCATTCCTCAGCGCTGTTCGCGAGAAAAAACGGCCGGCGGTGACCGGTGAAGAAGGTGTCGCCAGCCTCGAAATAGCCATGCGCTGTCTTGGGGGCGGTGGCATTGTGAGGCAAACCGTGCGAGCGCCAAAAGGCCCGAGACGCGTTGCCGGCTGAGATCGATATGAACCAACACCTTCGCCTCGATACCGCTCCAATTCCGTTCATTGATGTTGCTGCGCAACGCCGGCGGCTTGGCAGCGGCGTCGATGAGGCTGTGGCGCGGGTGCTCGCGCATTGCCAATTCATCATGGGACCGGAAGTTTTGGCGCTCGAAGCGCAACTTGCGGCCTTTTCCGGTGTGCAACACGCGATCAGTGCGGCAAGCGGCACCGATGCACTGCTGCTGGTTCTACTCGCCAAAAGCATCGGGCCGGGCGATGCGGTGTTCTGTCCTGCGTTTACATTCTGTGCGACGGCCGAAGTGGTGGCGCTGGTCGGTGCGACCCCGGTGTTCGTCGATGTCGAGGAAGACACATTCAACATCGATCCCCGCAGCCTCAAGCATGCGATCGCCTCCGCCAAGGCGCTTGGCCTGAGCCCCAAAGCGATCATACCAGTCGATCTGTTTGGATTGCCGGCGGATTATGACGCGATTGCACCAATTGCCGATGAGAACGGCTTGTTCGTCCTTGCCGATGCGGCTCAATCCTACGGCGCTGCTTACAAGGGGCGTGCCGTCGGGTCGCTAGTCCCCGCAACAACCGCGAGCTTTTTTCCGGCAAAGCCGCTTGGTTGTTACGGCGATGGCGGAGCGGTCTTCACGAACGATGCGGAGCTTGCCGAGATCATCAAGAGCCTGCGCGTTCACGGGCAGGGCGTTGATAAATACGACAATGTTCGCATTGGCATCACCGGCCGGCTCGACACCATTCAGGCCGCTGTTCTTCTTGAGAAGCTGAAAATTTTCCCTCAGGAAATTGAGGCGCGCAACCAGGCGGCTCACAGATATGCGAATGGCCTTTCCGACCTCGTGATCGTGCCGCGCGTGCCTGAAGGTTACACGTCAGTGTGGGCGCAATACACGATCCGCCTTGCAGCCGGTAAGCGTGATGCGCTTGCAGCGGCGCTGCGCTCGCAAGGAATTCCCACCGCGATCTACTATCCCAAACCGTTGCATCGCCAGGAGGCTTACCGGCACTATCCGGTAGCCGGGAACGGGCTGCCCGTTACTGAACGTCTGGCGGATGAGGTGATAAGCCTGCCGATGCACGCTTATCTTGATGAGCCGACCCAGGAGCGCATTATTGGCGCCGTGCGGCGGGCATTGTCGGCGTAAACGATCCGTTCGATCGTTTCGATATCGTGCTGCAGAAACAACTCTCCATCCGACTGATGCCGGGACAGATTTTGCTGAATATCTTGCAGGCTGTGTACGGCAGGTTCCGGGTCAATTCATGATCCAACGCATTCTCACGGTCGGTGGCTTCACCCTGGTGTCGCGGGTGACCGGTTTTCTGCGCGATATCTTTATGGCTGCGGTGTTGGGCGCCGGGCCGGTCGCAGATGCGTTTCTTGTTGCTTTTCGTCTCCCCAATCATTTCCGCGCTATCTTTGCTGAAGGCGCTTTCAGTGCGGCGTTTGTGCCGGCCTATGCGCGCGTTCGCCACCAGAACGGTTCGGAGGCGGCGCGGTTCTTTGGCGATCGCATTTTCACTATTCTGCTGGTCAGCCAGCTTTGTTTGCTTGGCTTGGCCTTTCTGTTTACGCCGGAGGTCATCCGTCTGCTGGCGCCAGGTTTTGAGAATGATCCTGAGCGCTTTGCGCTGGCGGTGTCGCTGACGCGGATCACCTTTCCCTACCTTCTGATGATGACGATGGTGACGCTATTCAGCGGCATCCTCGTTGCGCTCGACAAATTTGCTTCCGCATCGGGGGCGCCGATTTTACTCAACGTCACGATGATTGCCGCACTGGCGTTGGCGTTTTTCTTTCCGACCGCTGGTCATGCGGCGGCTTGGGGCGTGTTGATTGCGGGCTGCCTTGAGGTGCTGCTGCTGGCGGCCGACGCCGGCCGTTCCGGGGTTATCACTCGGCTTCGCTGGCCGCGTTGGGACGCCGACGTCAAACAGTTTTTTGTCGCACTTGGACCGGCCGTAGTAGGTTCGGCTGGAATTCAGCTTGCGCTTTTTGCCGATACGATCATCGCAAGCTTCCTTCCCGCCGGAGCGCTGTCCGCGCTCTACTATGCCGATCGCCTCAACCAACTTCCCATCGGTGTGATTGGCATTGCTGTTGGAACGGTCATCCTGCCTGAGATGACCCGTCGCCTTGCAAGTGGCGATGATGTCGGCGCGCAACAGGTGCAAAGCCGGGCGATCGAATTTGCGCTGCTGCTCGCAGTGCCCTGTCTCGTTGCGTTTATGTTGGTTCCTGAGTTCATTATGCGCGCGCTCTTCGTGCGGGGAGCTTTTACGTCTTCTGATGCGGCCTCCGCTGCCATAACGCTTGCCGCTTACGCAATCGGTCTGATCCCGTTTGTCCTGATCAGAAGCGTGGTTGCGACCTTTTTTGCGCGCGGCGATACCGCGACCCCGGTCAAGGCTGCTTTGATCGCTGTTGCGGTCAATATTGGGTTCAAGATTTTGCTGACGGGGCCTCTGGCCCAGGTTGGGCTAGCGTTTGCAACTTCGATCGGAGCATGGATCAATTTTGCCCTGGTGCTTTGGTTTGGCACCCGCGCGGGATTGATGAAATTTGAGTTCGGCTTTCTGCGGACAATCATGAAGCTCGCGGGGGCAGGGGCGATTCTTGCCGCAGCGTTATGGATGTTGCGTCGCCCGGTTATTGGCTTCTTTGGAGCTGAGACCGGATTACACGCGATTGGGGCTTTGATCGCGCTTGCTGTGATTGGGGTGGTTGTCTATGGCCTCGCTGTCGTTGCTTTTTTTGGGAAGGCTGGCATAGCGCGCCTGCGTGGCGCCTGACTATGAGCGGGGTAGTTGTGCCCGCTCTTCCGGTAGCAGCCTGAATTGGCGTCGTTTGCCGTTACGAACGACTTCTATTTCGACCTCTCGCCCGATCCGTTCGCCGCTCAGCACTCGAATGAGATCGTCGGCCCCTGTCACCGCAACATCATCCAATCTGATAATCCTATCTCCGGTTAGAAGCCCCGATCT
>DATAIA010000268.1:0-4891 GCA_036262895.1 Xanthobacteraceae bacterium | reverse complement strand
AATAAGCTAGGGCGACTTAAGTCGCCAATGCGTAGTTCCAGTGTGTGGCGGCTCATTCAGGCATCCCTTAGTCTAACTGGATCTGCTCGCGATGCCTGATCGGACCCAATGGACGCGAAGCTGAGAGCAACACGAAAAACTAGAACACATCCGATACCGATCGTATAAGGGAAGCGAGGACCACTGCACCTGAGAAGGAGTATCGCGCCGCCGTAACGGGCAAAGGAAAGAGCCCGTCCCCGAAGATGGCGCCAAATCCTACTGCCGCCCTTGGGCTTTTTCGGCGACCTGAAAAAAGGTGAGCCGATGGGCTTGTGGCACATCCTCTGGTTCGAATGAGAATGCCCCGAAACAGGTGGACAAGGCAACCATGAAGACAATCGCACTCAAAGATGCCGTTGCGATGATTCCCGACGGAGCGAGCCTCCTGATCGGAGGATTCATGGCAGTCGGTACGCCGGAGCGGCTCGTCGATGAACTCGTGCGTCAGGGCAAACGTGACCTCACGGTCATCGCCAACGACACAGCAATGCCCGGCCGCGGAATCGGGAAGCTCGTGAGTGCTGGCCTCATAGCAAGGACCGTAGCAAGTCACATTGGACTCAACCCCGAAACGCAACAGCAAATGATCGCTGGAAAAATGGCGGTTGATCTCGTGCCGCAGGGCACCCTGGTCGAGCGCATCCGCGCTGGTGGTTTCGGTCTGGGCGGGATTCTAACGCCGACCGGTGTTGGTACTATCGTCGAGAATGGAAAGCAGAGGATTGAGATGGATGGAAAGAGCTATCTCGTCGAGCGTTCGTTGCGCGCGGATTTTGCGCTGGTGCATTCGTTCCTCGCAGACTATCTCGGTAATCTTTCCTATGCTTTGACGGCACGTAACTTCAATCCAGTGATGGCCACCGCAGCGGATGTAGTTATCGTTACTGCCGAGCACATCGTGCCGGTGGGAGTGATTGCGCCCGATCACGTAGTAACGCCTGCGCCACTCGTCGATTTCCTCGTAACCAACGAGTAACTCCAAATGGACGCTCAAACCATTATCGCCAAGCGTATCGCTCAGGAGCTGCGCTCAGGTATGCTCGTCAACCTGGGTATTGGTATCCCGACCTTTGTAGCGAGTCATGTTCCAACAAGCGTTAATATCTTCTTTCAGTCTGAAAATGGGTTGATCGGCACCGGTCCCATTCCTGAAGAGGGTATGGCGCATCCCACCCTAACGGATGCAGCCGGGCACCCAGTTAGCGCCTTGCCAGGTGCAAGTACGTTCGACAGCGCAATGTCCTTTGGGCTGATCCGCGGTGGGCATGTGGACATGACGGTGCTAGGCGGTTTGCAAGTAGACGCAAAAGGACAGCTCGCAAACTGGATGATACCCGGCAAGATGGTTCCAGGCATGGGCGGGGCGATGGACCTGGTGACGGGTGCAAAGCGCGTCGTGGTCGCGATGCAGCATACCGCCAAAGGCAAACCGAAAATTGTCAAGGAGTGCACGCTTCCGCTTACCTCGCTTCGACGCATCGATATGGTTGTTACCGATCTTGCAGTCATTACATTCCCAGAGAGCGGCGCAACATTGATCGAGACAGCACCAGGTGTCACACCGGAACAGGTGATCGCGGCAACTGAGGCCGAGCTCATCGTGCCCGCGCACGTCCCCGAAATGAGACTTTAAAGGACCACAGCGCAGATCTCCTGGAGAGCACCTCTTGAACGCTGATCTTCGTCGCCTGACGAAGGCTTTACTTTTCGCTGCAGAGGCGCACCGCAACCAGCGGCGCAAAGGCGCTGCCCAGGAGCCGTACCTTAATCATTTGGTCGAAGTACTCGATCTCCTAGTCCAGGCGACGGATGGTACTGACACGGACATGCTAATAGCCGCCATTCTCCATGACGTAGTAGAAGATACATCAGCGAGTTATGAAGACGTCGCAAAGAATTTTGGCGAGCGCGTCGCTGAAATAGTGCGGGAAAACTCCGACGATATGACACTGCCTAAGGCAGAGCGACGACGGGCGCGTATCGCGGGCATGCCGCTTAAATCAAGAGAAGCACGACTGGTAAAAATGGCGGACGTTATCTCCAACCTTCGCGCTATAGCTGTGTCTCCCCCTGCTGGATGGCCTGCAGATCGTAAATTCGGCTATCTAGAAGGTTGCAGGCAATTGATTGACGCTGGGCGCGGGACTGATGCTGCGATCGAGCGGACTTTTGACCAGACCGCCGCTGATGTAGAGCGCACGATCCGCGATGAGGCGCCATTCTCGATCGACGGACGCGAAGTGGCGGCACGTCATCTCGAGAACGCAATAGGCCAGGCTGTGCATCTAATTTATCTGCCAAACACGGAAAATTGTACCCTCGGAGAGAGGGAGGTCGATCGTCTTTGCGAAATGATCGGGCGTAACTTCCCGTCGGCCACAGTACAGTCAGCAGAAGCGGTGTATGAAGGCAAGAGACGGTCTATCCTCATGGCGCGCATTCGGACAGACAGCACAGATGCGGTTGTCGATCTTGCTCAACGCTTATGCATCGCCTTTCAGCAGCGATTTGTTGGAATTGAGGTAGGCGGACGGTACATCCGAATTTATGGGGACGACACCGAATAAGCCGATCGAGACACGGCTTGCTGCGTCCATTGCCGCCGTACCCTCTCCACCCAGGAGGTTTGGGTGAGCGGGTACGCGTTCATGTTTGGTGGAAAGAATGGGACCTTTTAGCCTCGAACTCTGCAAAAATATTGAGAAAAACTGGGTCTTTCGGTGCATGCTGCGCACCATGACACGAACCGGCTACCTTGGTTTTATCTTTGGCATGGCATGCTTTGCTTCCGCTTCTGCGAATTGGTTCAACAAATCGGAACAGTACCTCGCCGCTTGTGGGAATGAGGCATCACATCGCTTTCATAAGGATATTTCGAGCGCGGATGGGCGGCGACATATCCATCTGTGCATGATCGCGCATGGGTACGCGTTCAAGGAATCCTGCGGCGAAGAGGGCTGGGTAAAACCCGATTGCTATCGCTTGAAATTTAAGACTGAAGGCCGTTGACTGCTGCTCGTAAGACTTTAGCTTTAGTTCATTGGGGCTCAGAACTGCATCGGTTCATGGATGAGACTGCGTTCCTGGCAAGAAGAAGTAAGTGAGCGCGAAAACCAAATAGACAGCAAGTAGTTGCAAGCCTTTGAGCCAGTCTGACCGGCCGTCGCCCGCGACCTGCGCAGTGATGAGCGCGGATAGAAGCACCATTAGGACGAGGCCGGCCTGAAACGCCAAATCCATCGGAGCTCCACCAACAAAAAAGCTCGCTATTACTAGGACCGGAGCCACGAAAAGCGCCACCTGTACACTTGAGCCGATTGCGATTGAAAGCGATAAATCCATGCGGTCCTTCAATGCGGCAGCGATAGCCGTTGCGTGCTCGGCCGCATTTCCTAAGATCGCCACGACAAAGACCCCAACGAAAACATTGCTGAGCCCGAACTCGTGCGCGGTGGGTTCGATTGCACCCACCAGAATTTCGCTCATCCAAACAATTCCCGCCGTCGCGCCGGCGAGCACAGCCGCGGACTGATAAACAGAGGTGTCCGCTTCTTTTTGATCCTCGTGGTAAGGGCCGACGAAAAGCGCAGAATGGGTGACGAGTGTGAACACTAGATAGAGCAAATATACCAAAAGAAGTACGATAGAAATTGAGACGCTAAGTCGACTAAGGCTCTCGGCGGTCGTACCCGCGGCGACTTGAAACGCAGCAGGAAGCACCAGTGTGATCGCCGCAAGCATGAGCATCGTCGCTTGAGAACGGGCGCCGGCGGCATTGAAGTGTTGCTCGGACCGGCCTAATCCCCCGGCCAACATCGCGGCACCAAGCACCAGGAGGACATTCCCGATAATTGAACCGGCTATTGACGCTTTCACCACGTCGTGAAGTCCGGCATGCAAAGCGACAAGCGCTATTATGAGTTCGGCGGCATTTCCAAAAGTCGCATTGAGAAGCCCTCCCACGCCTTCGCCCAAACGGTCGGCAAGCTGTTCGGTGGCTCGGCCCATCCAACCGGCAAGAGGCAAAATGGCTAGAGCCGAGGCTGAGAAAACGAGCAGATGACGCTCTGGAGCGAAGCTTTCTAGAGCAATCGCGATTGGAAAAAAAATCAGCAGCCAGTTCATCACAGCCGCCCCATCGGCCTCTCAGTCGACCCAATCTATCGCGTGAATCTGGACATAGCTTCGGACAGACGCCTCAATAGTGGGAAAAAAGTATTTTTCGCCAATGGCTGAAAAGAGTCCAAAGCGCTTGAGTTTGTCCTTTACGGGATCTTTGAGTTCGGCGAAGCACAATTCGATGCCGGCCCTATGCAAGGTTTCGTCCAACTCGGCAAGGGTGTCGGCTGCGGTGATGTCGACACTGGTGACCGGTTCTGCGGCTACGACGACCCAGCGTACCGAATTAGGCGATTTGGCGACGGCATCCGATTTGGCGACGGCATCCATGACACGCTCTCGGAACAACTCGGCATTGGCAAAAAACAGGGGTGCATCCCAGCGAAAGATAATGAGTCCCGGTACCTGGCGAGCCTCGGGATAACGTGTGATGTCATGGTAGCCTTCGACACTATTGGGACGCCCCAGCACTGCAGAGTACGGTCGCCAACCGTTCCACAGAAACTCGATGATCGCGACCACTACTGCCAAGCCAATGCCCGGAATAGCACCGAACACCGCAACGCCGGCGAAACAGACTATCGAAAGCCAAAATTCCCATGGCTGGACGCGAAAGATTCGAGCTAAGTCAGTAAACTCGAAGAGACCAATCGCTGAGGCGATCACCACGGCTGCCAGTGCTGCGGATGGCAGATTCTGCAGCAGATTAGGTGCTGCCACTAATAACAGG
>DATAIA010000267.1:0-2846 GCA_036262895.1 Xanthobacteraceae bacterium | reverse complement strand
TTTTCATCGAACCGCCTCATGATCGGCTGATTCGCAGTTACCTGCCCACGAACCTGGTAGTACGGGCGATGGACGCTTATGGTGAAGAGGGCGCTGCATCCGCTTCGAACTGCCTGGCCGTTCTCGTGGGACTGATGCGCGTGGAGTCCGCCAGCGACAAACTGGGTGGCTACGCCATACTGAACGCGCTGAGCTCGGCGCTGTTTACGCTTGTACTGCGCGCAGCGAGCGAATCCGAGCAGGCGCCGGCGGGCTTGCTGGCGCTCGCCGGCCATCCACGGCTGGCACCGGCCATCGCCGCGATGATCGCTGATCCGGCGCGACCCTGGAATCTGCCCGAGCTAGCCGACTTATGCAGCATGTCACGCGCCACCTTCATGCGGCACTTTCAGGACAAGCTGGGTTTTTCGGCTGTCGAATTACTGACTGACATACGGATGAGCCGGGCCGCTAACGAACTGAAGAAACCAGGCGTGTCCACCGAGGCTGTCGCCGAATCAGTAGGATACCGATCCGTCTCCGCATTCGGACGAGTATTTACCGAGTGGACGGGTATGAGGCCAGGACGATGGCGCCGTCTCGCGCGCGAGGTCAGTAACGGAAGCAAATAAAGACCTGACTTTTGACGTGCAGTCACGTTGAAGCCGAACGACCCGCGGCGTGCGATCCCATACCACATCAGGCAGGATTAATTTGTTCAGTTTAAGTGATCCTTTTCGGCTTTTTATTGAGTAGCGCGAGTCTCGAAATCGGTGGGGCATCGGCCTAGAGTGGAAGCTCTTACCCAACCGACGAAAGGGCCGCGATATGAGCCGAATTTCTGTTCCCGCCATCGAGTCCGCCACCGGCGCCACCGCTGATATCTACACGCGAGTCAAGAAGATTTCCGGTGGCCGCGTTCCGAACACGTACGCTGCGTTGGGCCATCTTGTACCGCAGTCTCTCGCCGCGGTGCTCGATGCCCAGGCCGCATTAGCTTCGAGCGGCTTGAGCCGCCAGGAATTCGAAACCATCAAGCTGTTGATCAGCGCAAAGACCGGTTGCGATGTTTGCGTGGCCGCGCACAGCTTCGTGGGCAAGATGACCGGCCTGCCGGTCGATGCTTTGCGTGCCATTCGCGAGGGGCGAGCCACGGGTGATGCCAAACGGGATGCCCTCGTGCGTTTCGTGTCCCATCTGCATACCACCAGCGGCACGATCAGCGAGGAAGAGTTCGCCGCGATCCGCGCGGCGGGCTATACCGACGTTCAGTTGGCGGCGATCTCGCTGACCATGGCGCTCGGTATCTTCACCAATACCTTCAATCGCATCAACAGCACCGACGTCGACTTCCCGTCGGTCGAGTAAGCCGCCTTGCCGGGCGGGCAGCGCATCGTATGGGTTTGCGCCCGGCACCCTATGAACGTAGCGTGCGCCAATACGAGGGATATCGACTTATGACCGCACAGACCTTCGAATTTGACGGGCCGCGAGGCTACCGTCTTGCTGGAAGACTGGAACTGCCGGACGGAACACCACAGGGATGGGCCATACTCGCCCACTGCTTTACGTGTGGAGCGGACAGCAAAACGGCCGCGCGCCTCGCACGCGCCCTGGCCGCGCGTGGCATTGGCGTGTTGCGCTTCGATTTTGCCGGACGGGGAGATAGCGGAGGAAGCTTTACAGACACGACCTTCGCCGCCGACGCGGAAGATCTCGTCGCGGCCGGTGAGGCGATGACCCGAGAAGGCAAGCCGCCATCCGTGCTGATTGGCCACAGCCTCGGTGGCGTGGCCGTCCTGATGGCGGCGGGCGAGATGCCGGGTATCCGCGCAGCGGTCACACTGGGCGCTCCCTTCGATATCAGCGATATCCTGTATGAGTCTGATCCACTCAGCCTTCAAACCATCGAGACTGAAGGGGAAGTTGAGGTATTGATGGCCGGCAGACCGTTTGTCGTGCGCAAGAGTTTTGTCGATGACCTGGCGCGTCACGACTTCGCGTCGCGGATCGCCCAGCTGCGCATTCCATTGCTGGTGTTGCATTCGCCGCGCGATGCGACGGTCAGTATCGAAAACGCCGCGCGCATCTTTACGATCGCGACGCACGCGAGGAACTTCATTTCCCTCGACAACGCGGACCACTTGCTCACACGCGGAGCGGACGCGGACTATGCCGCCGCAAGGATATCGAGCTGGGCCAGCCGGAATCTGAGCCCTGAGCATTGATTGATATCGGCCTTGCGTTCACTAGCGCTGCACCCGGAGCTGATGCTCCGGGTGCACTCGGGTGCGTCGGATCGCCGCTTTCTATCCTTCGTAGCCGTCCAGGTCTGATTCGACGGCCGAGGCTAGAATCATCCGGTTCCCGTTGAATGGCGACTTGCGATGAATAGGCATCGGTTTGAAGACAAAATCGCGCGGTTGAATGTGAAGCCCTGTGACCGCGCACTGCGAATAGCGGCAAGCCCGCCCGATACGCCAGGTTTGCTCGCCATAGACGCCCGATCGTGAATCGCTCCAGCGCACCGCGATGGTCGTGGTGCTCAGCCTGCCGAGAATGACCGCCTTCAGATTCGTTGGATCCACATGGAGTGTGTCAGTCTCGTCGAGCAGTGCGCCGCACGCGCGGACCTTGGCCCAGTTCCGGTGGATTCGCGCATGGATGTCCTCGACAGTTGGCGATGGTCGAACAACAAGGTCCACGAGCGCGCGTGCGATGAACTCGTCTTTTACAGTCTGGCGCATATCTACCTCCAGGCAATTCCTCATTTATAATTATTCTGTTATACGAATAAATCTGAATTCATGATCTTCACCGTTCAAGGAACGGAAGTTGAGCATCTCCGTTTGCGACACTAGCAAATA
>DATAIA010000266.1:0-35967 GCA_036262895.1 Xanthobacteraceae bacterium | reverse complement strand
ACTCACGCGGCATGGCTGGATCAGGCTTGCGCCCATTGTCCAATATTCCCCACTGCTGCCTCCCGTAGGAGTCTGGGCCGTGTCTCAGTCCCAGTGTGGCTGATCATCCTCTCAGACCAGCTACCGATCGTCGCCTTGGTGAGCCGTTACCTCACCAACAAGCTAATCGGACGCGGGCCAATCCTT
Organism: Xanthobacteraceae bacterium; assembly: GCA_036262895.1. GTDB lineage: Bacteria > Pseudomonadota > Alphaproteobacteria > Rhizobiales > Xanthobacteraceae > AP-16. The sequence goes on along the minus strand of DATAIA010000266.1, from coordinate 35,781 downwards.
CGGCAATAAATCTTTCTCCTTACGGACGTATCCGGTATTAGCTCAAGTTTCCCTGAGTTATTCCGAACCGAAGGGCATGTTCCCACGCGTTTTTCACCCGTCTGCCACTCTTGTATTGCTACAAGCGTTCGACTTGCATGTGTTAGGCCTGCCGCCAGCGTTCGCTCTGAGCCAGGATCAAACTCTCAAGTTGGATTGAGAACTTGAAACCGGCTAGTCACACGTTTTGACGAGGTCCTACACGCATCGATCACTTGCGTGATCAACGCGGTATTACCTTTTAAACGTAGACCGCCGAAGTCTCTATCCGGCCGCATCTTCTTGCGAAGAAGCGGCCCGCAAGGACTCCGCCGTCCACGTTTCTCTTTCTTCCGATTCACCTGTCAAACAGCCCGGGACCAAAAACCGATCCCACCCTTCATTAATCGAACGAAGGGCCGCCGAAGTCCGTGCTCCCGATCGAGATCGGATGCAAGCCACCGAGGTTAATCAGTGAGGAGCTTCGCAGGCGCGCCATCGGCCGAAGCGGTCGGCGCGCCGTGATGGCGGTATATAGGCTCCGGCCTTCCCCCTTGTCAACACCTTCGCCACGGTATTTTCAGATAGAAAATATTCGGCTGCTTTCGAGCGCGAAACCAATCAAACGCGAACGCGACATGCGGCGTAGGCGCCGCACTCAAGCCATATTCCTGGGGCTTTTTAGCACCGTGGCTTGTTTTGGCGTGCTCACGCCTTCCGGGCGAAATCGAGCAGGACCGTCAAACCTAAACCCACACCGGAAGACTCAAAAATGTTGGCGTTCCTGACGTTAACCACATATCGAGCCAACTGAAAAAACACTCTCGCCCGCATGCACAACGCGCAGCACAAAATCGACACTCACCCGATTAAATCTGCAACCTGTTCTGCCTGGTGGCCACACCCGATATCCGATCGGTTTCGGTCGTTGACTGACCGGCTCAAGCACGGCATCGTGCGCCTTCTTACGACTCTCTCCAGTTTTCCGCGCCTGCAGAATCCAAGTCTTGCAGATCCAAGTTTTGCAAAATCGAGGCCTGTAAACTCCAAGAGTGTTTGCCCCCGATTCCTGATCGGGCATCTGGAGCAAACAAATAGTGGCTGCTTCCGCGTTGAAACTGGGGCTCACGTTTATTTGGACTAAGGGGCGGTGCCGTTTTGGGTCTGACAGATCTCACATCCAAAGAGCAGCATCGGAACGAGAGAATTAAAGTTAAAGCGTGATCGGGCGGCAAAGCCGGTCGATCATGCGTTGGGGGGCCGGGGTAACCCGGCATGAAAACTCCGGCAGCCCATGCGCTGCTGGAGTTTGGGGGACGGCGGGTTTGGACCAGGGGAAAGTACGCGCTCCGCATCGGTCGGCGGCGGCCGAGCATTACCCGATTGAACTCGGGGATGAGCCGCCGCTGTCTGTCGATGGCGGCTCAGCCGAAATCGATCGGCGCCGCATCTCCGTGCAATGGTTCAGCGGCACCATCCTGACGGGCCTTTGTGGCGCCGCGCTGATGGGTGGCGCGGTTTATGCGGCACTTGATGGCGAAACCAATTTCGCGGCGGTGCCTGAGCGCGTTGAGGCGGCGCTGCGTGGCACGCTGTCAGGGGTTACCGAGCGTATTTCCACTGTCCGCAAAAGCGACAGGCTTCCGCCCGTTGCCGAAATCAATGTCGCGCGGCAGGTCATTCGCGTCTCCTCAACCACCCGTGTCGGCGATCGCGAAGTCATGCGTGTGCGGCCATTCATCCGCATCACTTCAAACTTGTCGCTCTCCACCTCCGAGCTTTCCGCCAGCATCCCTCAGTTCAACTCGCAGCGCTTGCTTGCCGATGCGGGCCGCGACAGCACAGCCACTTCAGATGAAACGCCCCAGGCGGAGCCCGACGCGGAAGTTTCCTTTGTCACGCGCGACCTTCCGTTGGTGCTGCCGCGCATCAAGGTCGCAAGCGCCGTACCGCTCGATGATATTCTGGCGCGCGTCCGCGACGCCGCCGAATGGTCCGGAGGCGATGCGACACGTCCGGCCGTTGCCGGATTGCAGCCGGGCGGATTGAAGCTCGCCTATGCAGCCGAAGGAACACCCGATCCCTATGCCGGATTTGAAGCGCGGATCGTTCCTGAGAACGTCACGCTGCTTGCGAAAACAAGCAAGGAAGCCGCAAGCGCGGGAACCTGGAACGAGCGGGCCATCACGGTCAAAAAAGGCGACTCTGTTGCGGTATTGCTGCGCGACAGTGGAGCCACCCCGGATGAAATCAAGGTCATCGCCGGCATTCTCGGGTCACGCGGCCGCGATGGCGGTCTTAAAGAAGGGCAGAAGCTGCGCGTTCTGCTGACGCCCACCGGCGCCGGCGGACGCATGCAGCCGGCTCGCGTCATTGTGGTTGGTGATGGCGGCGCCGAGGCAGTCGTCGCTCTGTCGGATGCAGGCAAATACGTTTCGGTCGACGTTCGTCACGTCGAAACGGAAGTTGCGGAAAATACCGACGATGATGATGACAACGGCACCGGGGTGCGGCTCTATCAGAGCATTTACGAAACCGCACTACGCAATCAAATTCCCCGTCCGGTGATCGATAACCTCATCCGCATTTATTCCTACGACGTTGATTTCCAGCGCAAAGCCCAGCCCGGCGACTCCTTTGAAGTGATCTTTGGCGGCGACGAAGAAGGAGCAACCAACGATTCCAAGGGCGACGTGCTGTTTACGTCTCTCACCGTCGGCGGCGAAACCAAGAAGTATTACCGCTACCAAAGCCCCGATGACTCCGTGGTCGACTATTACGATGAGACTGGAAAGAGCGCGAAGAAGTTCCTGGTTCGCAAGCCGGTCCTTGCCGCTGTGATGCGTTCCGGCTTCGGTTTCCGCCGGCATCCAATTCTCGGTTATCTGAAACTCCACACCGGCGTTGATTGGGCGGCGCCGAACGGTACGCCGATTTACGCTTCAGGCCACGGCATGGTCGAAAAGGTCGGCTGGGAATCCGGCTACGGCAAATACGTGCGCCTGCGTCATACCAACGGTTATGAGACCGCCTACGGCCACATGTCGGCATTTGCCCGTAACATTCAGCCCGGCGTTCAGGTTCGCCAGGGACAGGTGATTGGCTATGTCGGATCGACCGGCCTCTCAACCGGCGCGCATCTACACTATGAAATCCTGGTCAACGGCCGTTTCGTCGATCCGATGCGCATCAAGCTGCCGCGCGGACGGGTGCTCGAAGGGCCCATGCTTGCAAATTTCGAACGCGAGCGTAACCGCATCGATGCTTTAGCAAGCGGGACGCCCGCCCGCGTCGCGCAAGGCGCACCGGTCAACACGCGGTAGCTTCTCTGGCCGACCGCATTCGTCACGCAGCTGCGGCGTAAGCCTCCCCGTTGAACATCAGCCCCTTGCTGCCGGCCGAGATCGCAACGCGCTCGCCGTCTTTGATCTCGCCCGACAGAATGAGTTCCGCGAGCGGATCCTGGACGGATTTCTGGATGACGCGTTTCAAGGGCCGTGCACCGTAAGCGGGATCCCAGCCTTTTTCCGCGAGCCATTCGCGGGCCGACGCATCAAGCTCGATCTCGATCTTGCGGTCTTCGAGCAATTTTCTGAGCCGCCCGATCTGAATATCGACGATGCGCGCGATCTCGGTCCGTTGGAGCCGATGGAACAGGATGATCTCGTCGAGACGGTTGAGGAATTCCGGCCGGAAATTTGCCCGAACCACACTCATGACCTCGTCCCTGACTGCCTCGGTATCTTCGCCCTCGGGCTGGTTTACCAGGAATTCAGCCCCGAGATTTGACGTCAACACAATCAAGGTGTTGCGGAAGTCGACCGTGCGGCCCTGCCCATCGGTCAAGCGGCCATCGTCCAGCACTTGCAGCAGCACGTTAAAAACATCGGGGTGCGCTTTTTCGATTTCATCAAACAGCAGCACCTGATAGGGCCGCCGTCGCACCGCTTCGGTCAACGCACCGCCTTCTTCATATCCGACATAGCCTGGAGGCGCGCCGATCAGCCGCGCAACCGAGTGCTTTTCCATGTACTCGGACATATCGAGCCGGATCAGGGCTGCTTCATTATCAAACAGGAAAGCGGCCAGCGCCTTGGTCAGTTCGGTTTTGCCGACCCCGGTCGGCCCGAGGAACATGAACGACCCGATCGGCCGATGCGGGTCTTGCAAACCGGCCCGTGCACGGCGCACCGCGGTTGAGACCGCCCGCACCGCTTCGGCCTGGCCGATCACCCGCTTGCCGATCTGCTCTTCCATGCGCAGCAGCTTATCCTTCTCGCCTTCGAGCATGCGATCGACCGGCACACCGGTCCAACGCGAGACCACCTGCGCAACGTGATCGGCCGTCACTGCCTCATCGACGAGAACGCCGTCGCCGCCCTGGTCTTCGAGCGCTTTGAGTTTTTTCTCAAGCTCTGGGATACGGCCATAGGCGAGTTCGCCGGCGCGTTGGAATTCACCGCGGCGCTGCGCGTCCGCCAGCTCGATGCGAGCATGATCAAGATCGCTCTTGATTTTTTGCGCATCGGAAAGCTTGTCTTTTTCCGACTTCCATCGGTTCGTCAGGGCGGCTGAGCGCTCTTCAAGTTCGGACAATTCCTGCTCAAGCCGCTTCAGGCGATCGCGCGAGCCTGCATCGTTTTCCTTTTTGAGTGCTTCCTGTTCGATTTTGAGCCGCACGATCTCGCGGTCGAGCGAATCGAGTTCCTCCGGTTTGGAATCGACTTGCATCTTCAGGCGAGCAGCTGCCTCGTCGATCAGGTCGATTGCCTTATCCGGCAGGAAGCGATCGGTGATGTAGCGGTTTGATAGAGTTCCAGCAGCGACGATGGCGGAATCGGTGATCCGCACGCCATGGTGCAATTCGTATTTTTCCTTCAGCCCGCGCAAAATCGAAATTGTATCTTCGACCGTCGGCTCCGAAACAAAAACCGGCTGGAAACGCCGCGCCAGCGCCGCATCCTTCTCGACGTGCTTTTTATATTCATCAAGCGTCGTCGCACCAACGCAATGCAATTCGCCGCGCGCTAACGCCGGTTTGAGCAGGTTGGACGCATCCATCGCGCCGTCGGCCTTTCCGGCACCGACCAGCGTATGCATTTCATCAATAAAGAGAACGATGCCACCTTCCGACGACATTACCTCCTGGAGTACGGCCTTCAAACGCTCCTCGAACTCGCCGCGATATTTAGCGCCCGCAATCATGGCGCCCATGTCGAGCGCAAGCAGCCGCTTGTCCTTCAAGCCGTCTGGCACATCGCCATTGATAATGCGCAGCGCCAATCCTTCGACGATGGCGGTCTTACCGACACCAGGTTCGCCGATCAGTACCGGATTGTTCTTGGTGCGTCGCGACAGCACCTGAATGGTGCGGCGGATTTCCTCATCGCGGCCGATCACCGGATCAAGCTTGCCGGCGCGGGCGGCCTCGGTGAGATCGCGGGCATATTTCTTTAAGGCGTCGTAGGCGTTTTCCGCCGATGACGTGTCGGCGGTCCGCCCCTTGCGGAGCGTATTAATGGCGGCATTGAGATTCTGCGCGGTCACCCCAGCCTTGGCGAGAATCTTGCCGGCTTCACTGTCCTTCTCGAGTGATAAACCAAGCAGCAATCGTTCGACGGTGACGTAAGAATCGCCCGCCTTCTCTGCAGCCTTCTCCGCGGCTTCAAACACGCGCGCGGTTGCAGGCGACAAATAAAGTTGACCTGCGCCGCCCCCGCTCACTTTGGGAAACTTGGCAAGTGCCGCCTCAACCGCCGTGAGCGCTTCGCGCGAACGGCCACCCGACCGGTCGATCAAACCGGCGGCAAGCCCTTCTGAATCGTCGAGCAGAACTTTCAGCAGATGTTCAGGCGCGAACTGTTGATGGCCCTCGCGCAGCGCCAACGATTGAGCGGATTGAACAAATCCGCGGGCGCGGTCGGTATACTTTTCGAAGTTCATCCCTCTCTCCTTCTTAGCCTGTTCTGCCCACCCGAAGCACGGGAAGAACATCACGATTGGGGGCAATACTTGCAGCAGACCCCTGAATGGCGGCCCACCAGCTATTTAGGTAGCAGGTGGGAGCTGTGGTAGAGGGTTCCCCCCGTCGCCATATGAAATTTATCGCATCCCTAATCGTTAAACGAATTGAACCATGTCAAATCCAAAGGCCAAAATCCGAGATATCTATCGCTATCCGGTTAAAGGTCTGACGCCGGAACGGCTTGGAAAAACTGTCCTGGGTGTTGGCGAGACGCTGCGGGGTGATCGCCGTTTCGCCATTGAGAACGGCCCCTCGGGATTTGAGCCCGCGACACCGAGCTATCTGCCGAAAACCCATTTCCTGATGTTGATGCGCAATGAGCGATTGGCGCGGCTCAATGCGACGTTTGACGATGCAAGCCATATCCTGAGCATCAAGGTTGACGGCCGGCAAATTCGCGGCGATCTGAGTACGCCGAAAGGACGCGAAGTTATCGAGAAATTTTTCGCTGCCTATTGCGCGGACGAATTGCGCGGGCCGCCGCGCATCCTGGAAGCGTCGGGCCACAGTTTTTCCGATGTGTCGCGCAAAGTGGTGTCGATCATTAATCTCGCTTCGGTTGCCGAGCTTGAAACCATCATTGGCACACCCGTCGATCCATTGCGGTTTCGTGCAAACGTTTATGTGGAAGGTTGGCGAGCTTGGCACGAATTCGATCTGTTGGGCAGCGAAATTGCTGTCGGATCCGATGTGCGGCTGAACGTGGTCAAACGCATCAAGCGCTGTGCCGCAACCGATGTCGATCCGCAGACCGGCATCCGTGATCTTTCTATTCCACACGCGCTAATGAAGGACTTCAAACACCCCGATTGCGGGATCTATGCCGAAGTGATTTCGGCGGGATCAATCGCGGTTGGCGATACAATCGGCTGATATTTGAGGCAAAAGCGATTTATCTTTTCCTGCTGAGCAGGAAGACCGCCTGCTCGCCGAATAAATTCCAAAACCACCACGGCGCATTGAGCCGCAGCGGCGAGCCCCAAGCATTGAACGCGACGGCGCGCTCCATCCGCGCACCAACCTCAAGACAAAGATCGCGAAAATCTTTGATCGTGCAGAAGTGGATGTTCGGCGTGTCGTACCAATCGTACGGCAGGTTATCGGACTTCGGCATACGCCCGCTCAACAAGATCTGCAGACGGATTTTCCAGTGGCCGAAATTGGGGAACGACACCACCGCATGACGGCCAATGCGCAACATGTGTTCAAGCACCTGTCGCGGTTGGCGCGTCGCTTGCAGCGTCTGCGAAAGGATCACGTAATCGAACGCGTCGTCGGGATAGTTGACGAGGTCGGTATCGGCGTCGCCCTGGATCACCGCAAGGCCCTTACCGACACTCTCGTTGACGCCCTCCCGGGAAAGCTCAATGCCCCGCCCGTCAACGCCGCGTTGCTCGGCCAGGATACGCAACAGTTCGCCGTCGCCGCAGCCGACGTCGAGCACTTTTGCGCCACGCTCGATCATCTCCGCAACAAACAGCAAATCGATACGCGACCCGCTGGAGCTGCGGGCGGCATCGGCCATCGTCAGATCGCGGGTGGCGCGCGAAAGCATATTACGACTTCTCCGCTATCAGCCCGCGCGCCTTGCCGGCGGCATCGAGAAAACCACGCACGATCCCGAACAACTCCGGCTCGTCGAGCAGGAAAGCATCGTGCCCCTTGTCGGTTACGATTTCGGCGAACGAGACCCGGGCACCCGCGGCATTGAGCGCATGCACGATCGCGCGGGAATCGGCGGTCGGGAACAGCCAGTCGCTGGTGAAGGGAATCACGCAAAATCGGGTCGACGTATCCTTGAATACACGCGCGAGCACGCCGTCGCAGTCGGCGGCGAGATCGAAATAATCCATCGCCCGCGTCAGGTAGAGATAACTGTTGGCATCAAACCGCTCCACGAACGAAATGCCCTGATGACGCAAATAGCTTTCGACTTCGAAATCCGCATCAAACGAAAATGTCGGATTCGATCGGTCCTGCAGACGCCGACCGAACTTGCGATGCAAGGCGGCGTCCGACAAGTAGGTGATATGCGCACCCATCCGTGCCACCGCGAGCCCACGGCGCGGGTTGGTGCCCTCAAGCATATAGCGCCCGCCGCGCCAATCCGGATCCGCCATCACGGCCTGACGACCGACCTCGTGGAATGCAATGTTCTGCGCCGAGTGCCGCGTCGCCGTTGCAATCGGCAGAGCGGCAAATACCCGGCTCGGATAGCTCGCAGCCCATTGCAGCACTTGCATGCCACCCATTGAGCCGCCCACCACGGCAAACAACGAACTGATACCGAGCCGGTCGAGCAGCATCGCCTGCGCACGAACCATGTCGCGGATGGTGGTGACCGGAAAATCGAGTCCCCACGGCTTTCCGGTTTTCGGATTAGTCGACGAGGGCCCCGTTGTGCCCATGCAACTGCCGACCACGTTCGAGCAAATCACGAAATAGCGCTTGGTGTCGATCGGCCGCCCCGGCCCGACCATGATTTCCCACCATCCCGGCTTACCGGTAACCGGATGGCGATTGGCGACGTGCTGATCGCCGGTCAGGGCGTGACAGACCAGCACAGCATTCGAACGCTCGGCATTGAGCGTGCCGTAGGTCTGATAGGCGATCTGGAAGGGGGCAAGATCGACCCCCGCATCAAGATGCAGCGGCTCGTCCGCGGAAAACCGGGCCACCGGAGATTGCGGATTTTCGGCCTCGCGTGAGGACATTGATGCGTCCCGCTCGCCGCTGAGTTTGAGCTCAACCATAACGCTTCCGCATCCGGCAAAAGGAACCTGGTAGGTAGGGATCGGTACGGCAGACTGTCAATGTTTTCTTTGATTTTACCGGGTTGCGCACCTATCAATGACGCTAGTGCCGCCGATTTGAAGTTCCTACACGGGTTGCGGCAAACTTGTTTTAGGAACTTCAAATCGAAAGCGGCACTAGAATCATAGACTTGCTAGTGCCCTTTTGTTTTCGAAGTTCGTGTACAGAGAGTGCCGCGATGTATCACGAACTTCGAAAACAGGGCACTAGAACCCTGACAACCCTGTTTACCATATGTCGCCCATGGCCGAGCCGCGCGCCGATATCCCCTCGCTGACCGATCTGCGTCGTGACATCGACCGGATCGATGAATCCATGCACTCACTGCTGATGGAGCGCGGTGAGATCATAAATCGCCTGATTGCCGTCAAACGGACTCAGGAATCGGGCTCGGCATTTCGTCCCGCGCGCGAGGCGGAGATGATGCGCCGCCTGGTCGAGCGCCATCACGGTATTCTGCCGCTCGATACCGCGGAAAGTATCTGGCGCGTGATCATCGCGACATTTACTTTCATCCAGGCTCCCTACTCCGTGCACGCCGACCTCTCCCCCGGCGATGCCTCGATGCGGGACAGCGCGCGGTTTCATTTCGGATTTACCGTGCCCTTTGTCACGCATATGGGTGCAGCGGGTGTGGTCACCGCTGTTGCCGCCTCAAAGGGCGATCTCGGCCTTGTCTCCGCAACCGGCGCCGGCGGCGTCGACGCATGGTGGACGGCGCTTGAAGGCGAGGCGGCGCCCAAGATCATCGCACGACTTCCGTTTGTTGAACGCCCCGATCATCCGGCTGCGCTGCCGGTGTTCGTGATCTCACGATCGAGCGCCGATGCCATGGTCACCGATGTCGAAACCTGGAGTGTCAGAGTATCCGGCTGGAGCGCCGCCGCGGCGCGTGCCCTGTCGCCACTTGATGAAGTGATTGCGGTCCCCGATAGCGCTTTTGATGGCGCAGCCCTGCTGATGTCCATCCCCAAGGGACACAGCATCGAAAAAGTGACCGACGCACTCGTTCGCAATGGCGCATCCGTGCGCTCGTCAGCCCTCGTCGGAAGCCACGCAAGCCGCTATACGCTTTCCCCTCAAGACAACGCCCCGGCGCGGACCGGGCGTTGATGATCGCCCCGGAGTCAATCATGTCCGTGTGCCATATCTGGTGTTGCCATGTCTGCAGTAAAGCGCCCTGAACCGCGCCCAGGCGTACTCGCGATCAACGCTTATGTGCCCGGCAAGAGCGCCGCGCCGGGTGTCGCAAAAATATTCAAACTTTCCTCCAACGAAACACCGCTGGGACCGAGCCCGCGCGCGATTGCGGCTTATCGCGAGGCCGCCGATCACCTTGCCGATTACCCCGATGGCAGCGCTTCGAAACTGCGCGAAGCCATCGGCCGCGTTTACGGTCTTGACCCCGCACGTATCGTCTGCGGCGCCGGATCGGATGAACTGCTTAATCTGCTGGCGCACGCCTATATCGGGCCCGGCGATGAGGCGGTCCACACGACCCATGGTTTCCTGGTCTACCCGATCGCAACGATGGGCGCGGGAGGAACGCCGGTCGTCGCGAGGGAAAAAAATTTCACCGCCGACGTCGATGCAATTCTGGCTGAGGTAACCGCCCGCACCCGGATTGTTTTCCTTGCCAATCCAAACAATCCCACCGGCACCTATCTACCGTTTAATGAGGTCAAACGGCTGCATGCCGGATTGCCTTCGCATGTGCTGCTCGTGCTTGATGCCGCCTATGCGGATTATGTCCGGCGCAACGACTATGAAGCCGGCATCGAACTCGTCGCGACGAGCGAGAATGTCGTGATGTGCCGGACCTTTTCTAAAATCCACGGCCTCGCTGCCTTGCGTCTCGGCTGGCTTTATGGCCCACCGCACGTGATCGATGCGCTCAATCGCATCCGCGGACCGTTCAATGTCAGTCATCCGGCAATCGCGGCAGGTATTGCCGCCATTGAAGATGTGGCCCACGCGGAAAAATCCGTGGAGCACAATGCGAAATGGCTCGCGTGGCTGACCGAGGAAATCACCAAGCTTGGGCTCGAGGTGACGCCAAGCGTCGGCAACTTCATGCTCATCCACTTCCCGGAAGCCAAGGGACGCACCGCGCAGGAAGCTGACGCATTTCTCTCCGCGCGCGGGCTCATTCTGCGGCAGGTCGGCGCTTATAAGCTGCCGAATGCCTTGCGGCTGACCATCGGCAGCGAGGAAGCAAACCGGCTGGTCGTCTCTTCGCTCGCCGAGTTCATGGAGCGCCGCGCGTGACCAGGGGCGAACCTTTATTCAATCGCCTGGCGCTGATCGGCGTAGGATTGATTGGATCGTCAATCGCGCGGGCGGCGCGCGCATCAAACATTGTGCGTTCGATTGCGGTGACCGCGCGCTCACAAGCTACGCGCCGGCGGGTGGTCGAACTCGGGATCGCCGATGTGGTCGTTGAGACCAACCAAGAGGCCGTGGCCGGCGCCGATCTGGTGATCGTCTGCGTTCCTGTCGGCCAATGCGGCGCGGTTGCGCAAGAAATTGCGCCTCACCTTGCAGCAGGCGCGATCATCTCCGACGTCGGCTCGGTCAAAAGTTCAATCATCAAGGACATGGCGGCGCATCTGCCGACGAATGTGCACTTCATTCCAGCGCATCCAGTTGCGGGCACCGAAAATTCAGGCCCCGATGCCGGCTTCGCCGAATTGTTTGTCAATCGCTGGTGCATCCTCACCCCGCCGGCGAATGCCAATGCCGACGCAGCGGAAAAACTCGCTGCATTCTGGCGCGCGCTCGGCTCGAATGTGGAAACAATGTCGGCGGAACATCACGATCTGGTGCTCGCGATCACCAGTCACGTGCCGCATCTCATTGCTTACACGATTGTGGGAACGGCCGATGATCTTGAAAGCGTGACCCGCTCGGAGGTCATCAAATTCTCGGCCGGCGGCTTCCGCGACTTCACCCGCATTGCCGCATCCGATCCAACGATGTGGCGCGATGTGTTTCTGCACAACCGCACCGCGGTTCTTGAGATGCTCGGCCGCTTTAATGAGGATATTTCCGTCCTCACGCGCGCCATCCGCTCCGGCGACGGCGATGCATTGTTCAATCTCTTCACGCGCACCCGCGCGATCCGCCGCGGCATTGTCGAAACCGGTCAAGACTCTCCGGCAGCCGACTTCGGTCGCCCACATCCCGCATTGGACGATTCCTCGTCGCACGAGTAAGCGGAGGGGAGTGGGATACTGTTTAAACAAGGAAATGTTGCTGTAGAATGATTTAGGTACGAATTTGATTCGCTGACTGTTAGTAACGATTTTTGTTGACGCAACAAACTAAGATCTGCCCCTCCATCCTCAAATACACTGTTGCAAATTCCGAGGATTAACAGGTGATATCGGACAGATTGCCCGCTCGGGTGAAGGTTCGTGTTTGGCATACAACATGCGAGGCATTCCGGCTTGTTTTTGGCCAGTTGGGAATGTTTGCGCGCATCAGTTGGCCGCCTATATTGGGTATCTTATTGGTCGATATAGCCATTGAACTGACGCAAAGCTCCAATCCCCCCACTCAACTAGACAGCCGATTGAGCTACGAGTGGGTCGCGCAAAACACCAGCTACTTTGGCGCAATTATCGTTTGGTTGTTGATTTATTCTTTCCTGACGATTGCGTTTGCCGTGCAGTGGCACCGGGTAATTTTGCTGAAAAGCCCTGAGTCACTGGAATGGCGATCTTGCTGGCCCAGTATTTGGCAATATTTCCTGTACTTCGCTGGCATGTATGTTGTCCCGCCAATATTGGGCGGGGCGATTTTGCTTTTCTTTCTTTCGATCGGCGATCCTTATTCTGCCACGAGTTCCTTTTTCGTATTCGCCGTTTTGCTAAGTGTCTGCGCGTTTACGGCATGCCTGCCTCGACTGACGCTTGTCTTTCCTGCTGCAGCTTGCGGATTCCCGGCAAGCTTGCGTGAGGCTTGGCGTCGCATGAAGGGCAATACATGGCGCCTCATTGGAGCCAGCGCCCTTTCTTCAATCATCATGATCATCGTTTTGATGGCCGGTGTTGCCGTATTTACGTTGTTGTTTTTGGGGGCAGATGTCACCGTCTCTCATTTCTTCGGGGCGCCCACCTATGATTCCTTGGGATTTCTGATAACGGCTATCCTGATTCAAACTCTCAAGGTCTCATTCAGCTTTCTTGTAATAGCGCTCTTTGCCTCAATCGCCGCAATCGTCTACCGCGAAATTGTGTTGCGCTCTCCCGCTTAATAAAGCGGAGGAATTTGTCCGAGTGGGATCGGCCCGAGCGCCGCACGGCCATCATCGAAGCGCAAGGCGAGCGCGATCGCAGGACGGCCTTCCAACTGCGTCGGCGGCCCGAGCAGGGCGAGCAGCCCCGGAGTGGCGTTGTTTCGAACAACGCCGCCTAAACCCGGGACGACCCGATCAAGGTTGCCCATCAGACGATCGAGATTGTTGGAGCCGCCGTTCTTGGCCTCGGGCAGTTTGAGCCCAGGCGCCAACGCTTCAATCCCGCCGAGTTGATCGATCAAACGTTCAATCCCCGCAACCGTGACACGCAACGATCCATTCACCGCGCCCCGATTGCTGAGCCCAAGCGTACCTGCACTGACCGCGATGACATCTGCGCGCTGCATCCGCGCGCTTGTTATTTCGACCTTGCCGCCCTCTGCCTGGAACTCGCGCAGCAGAACACGCGTCGGCTTCGGCGCGAAATTTTTCAGCCCGCGGACGACGGCGCCAATGTCAGCATCGAGCGGCTCGTTTGCGAACTGCCCTAATCCGGGAATCACGGCAGCACTCAGCCGGATCGCGAGATCGAGTACCGGTTTTTCAGGTTTCGATTCGGGATCAAGTCGCACATGAAATTCCGCACGGCTGGCCTTGGCGAACAACTCGAAGGCGCTGCCGTTCGCGGCGCGCCGATCAAGATGAACACCATCCATTGTCATCGAAAGCCGCTGGGGGGCTATCGGAAACCCGCGCAAACTGACCTGCGCCAGCGTCCAATCGACGCTGAGCAGCAGAGGCTGGCCGCGCTCGGCAACGCGAAGCGGCCCTGTCACTTCACCAATCAGCAAGGTGGGATCGTAGACCTGCGCAACAACCACAATATCCTTGGCCTTGATATTGAGCGGGGGCTGTGTGGCGGTCAGCTCCACATCGACATCAGCGCAACGCACTTCGATGCGAAATGGGAAGCCACCGATCGTCTGGGAGCCGCAGGTATAAATCCGTCCAAGCTTCGCCTCCTGCTCGCGCCAGGCGGCAAGCGTCGCCTGCGCCTGGGAGGTCGCGTAAAACCAGAATGCGCTCCAAATCGCGCCCAGAACAATGACAACGACGAAGGGTGCGAAAATCATTCGGGATCGGCGAGGCACAAGGATGGCATCAGTCATTGGGGAGGAATCCACGTTGAAGCGGTGCATTGCCATTGTGCCAACATGGCCAGGAGCAAAGCGGGACGATCAATTCGGTATCAGCATAATCCCTTCCATTTTGCCTTCTCGAAGGCAAAAATGGAAAGTGCGAGGATTAAATCATGCGCTCCACACATTCGCCGCTGAAGTACGCGATAAATAGCGGTAGAGTTGCGTTAAGCCCAACACCCGATCATCCATCCTTCCACAGCGATTTCCCCGCATGAACGTCAAATTCGATCACGCCGACGAAGACCTGTGGGTCTTTGCGTACGGTTCTCTGATGTGGCGTCCCGATTTTCCCTTTCTCGAGCGCGTCCCCACGCGCCTGATGGGCGCGCACCGGGCGCTTTGCGTCTATTCGCATGTGCATCGCGGCACACCGGAGCGGCCGGGTCTGGTGCTCGGGCTCGACCGGGGCGGGACTTGTCGCGGCATTGCTTATCGGGTTGCCGCAAAGGAGCGAAGAGCGGTGCTGGCCTATCTGCGCGCACGAGAACAGCGCAATATGGTCTATCGCGAGTGCATGCGTCCTGTCATACTGCTTGAACATAGCGACGCCGCGCCATCAACCAGCGCATTGAACAGCGCTCCCGCCAATCTTGGCCGACGCGTGCAAGCGCTCTGCTATGTAGTTGACCGCAGCCATCCGCAATATGCAGGTCGCCTCGATCTGACGGCACAGCTGCACTACGTCCGTCAGGGCCACGGCCAGTCCGGACCGAACCGTGATTACGTGCTGGCAACCGTGCAAGAACTCGAAGCATTGGGATGCCGCGATCGCGACCTGCATCTGCTGGCGCAGCGCCTGCACGGCATCCATGAAAGCCATATCGCACCCCCGGCGCTCAAGCCTTCGGTTTGATGGCTTCTTGTTCACTTTCAGCAATCAGCCGTGCGGTGGCGTCTTCCATCCGCTGCTGCAGCAGCTGAAAAAATTCCGTTTTGTTAAGTCCGGGCTCGATCGGATCGAGAATCTCGACCCTCACCGTCCCCGGCTTGCGCAGGAACGAGCGGCGTGGCCACATCAAACCTGAATTGAGCGCAATCGGCAGGCAACGCACGCCGGTTTCCGCATAAAGGTGCGCGACACCGAACTTATACGCCGGCTCTGCTCTGGGAGGGCGGCGGGTACCCTCCGGAAAGATAATGATCTGACGATTGCGGGCAAGTTCCACGCGCGAGCGCTGCGTCATCCGCGCAAGAGCCTGCGAGCGCGCGCCGCGATCAATCGGGATCATCCCGGCACGCCCCATGCACCAGCCAAAAAAAGGAATCCACATCAGTTCGCGTTTAAGGATGAAGGCCGGACTGGCAAATAACGGCAGCAGCGCAAACGTTTCCCAAACCGATTGATGCTTGGCTGCAACAATCAACGACCCTTGGGGGATCTTGTCGAGTCCGCGCCACTCCACGTGGATATTGCAAACGATGCGTATCAGCCAGATGCTTGTCCGCCCCCAAAGCTTGGCAATCTTGAGAACAGCCTTGCCGGACACCAGCATGGCTATCGTCGCGGCCAGGGCGAACAGGAAGACGTTCACATAGAACAGGATGTTAAAAACAACAGAGCGGACGATCAGCGACACGAGAGAAGACCTGTTAGTGTGGTGGATTGGACGCTCTTAGAGCGATGAAAATTGAACACTAGCGCGCTCTATCCTTTGTTTGAATCCTTTGTTTGAGCATGCTCTCCGGGCAAACGCTTTGCATTTGTCCCGAGGGAAAACCGGTCCCCATTTTTCGGATCATGCTCTAGCTGTCCCTTTGATTGCGACGTTCGCACGAGTGGTGTCGGAACTCGTCGTCAGTTCCTGACGGAAACGCGACCACCCGAGAAGGCGCTCACAACAGAGACGGGCACAAGCCGTATCCGGATCTGTGCCACGATATACTTCAAGTATTCGGAAATGAGGAGCCTTGCCGTCGACCCACTCGACCACCAGGGTTCGGCTCGCATTTTATCGGTGATCACCGGAAATGGGACAAGCGCGATGTCCGGCATTTGATGCGCAAGCTCCAGCATGGTCCGAGGCATGTGATAGCTCGAGGTCACCACGACCAGCGAATGAAACCCGCGCTCCTTGACCCAACGCCTGGTTTCCATGGCATTGCCAACCGTGTTGACGGAATGGTCGATGTCAACGCAGCAGTTGAGAAGCGAGCCGTATTCAGGAACGAGCCGCGCGATCTCGCCTGCTGTGGTCGCCGGATGCACACCACTGATGAGAAGCCGTTTGCCGCGCTTGCTTGCCAGCAATTCGATTGCATCAGCAATGCGTGACGCACCACCCGTCAACACAACGATGCCGTCGGCATTGCGTCGCGGAGCAACCTCTCCAACCGGAACTTTCCAGGCGAACCAGAAAAACCCGATCAGCAATGCCAGCACCCCGATCAAACCGATGACCTTCAGCGATCGCCAAACCGAACGCGCAGCACGCCTCAGCGTGAGGCGCGACTTGTCGTGCGCACCTCGCCCTTTACTTGCATCCGGGGCCATACGGTCCGAGCCCGCCATCAATCAATTCCACTCCAGACGCGCCTCATGACAAGCACCTCAGTCAATCGAATCCAATGTTCGATACACCGTCAGCCGTGACGCTCCCGCCGTCACTACGCCGATCAGAACGATCAGTCCGATAATGGCCGCATATCCTTCGGCTCCGATGGCAAAGCTACCGAACAAGGCCGAAATCTGATCTTCCCCTGCCGTACCGGTAAACCAATCTCCGACAAAACCGGCAATCAAAAACAGCAGCATTGCAGCCGCGCCGCCGATTGCGCCGCCCCTAAGACCGAGCAGTAGAAAATGCCGCTGAAACTGGCCGGCAATAAAACCGTGCTTCGCACCAACAAAATGCAAAACCTCGATGATCGGGCGGTTGCTCGCCATGGCGCTGCGCGTTGCAAACATGACCGAAAGCATCATCGCGGAAACAACCAGCACCAGCAAACCAAGACCAACGATTACCGCGGTGCGCGCCATCGTCCGCATGCGCTCGATCCAACCACGATGATCATCGAGCCTCGCGCCCGAAACCTGAGTTGCCAGCGCTTTGCCGAGTGCTGCAAAATCCGGAGCGCCATCGGAAGCCATTCGCACGACGATCAATCTCGGCACGGGCAAGTCATTGAGTGACAGGCCGGTTCCAAGCCATGGCTCCAGCAGCCGCGCCGATTCGACTGGAGAATACGGCCGCACGCCGCTTACTCCCGGCGTTGCCACTGCAAGGTCGGTCGCTTTTTTGACCTCGGCTTCGATGTCGCGGCCTTCCACGGGCCGAACCTGGATCGTGACTTCCTGGGCCACCGCCGATTGCCATTCGAGCGCCGAAGCGCGGACGAGCACCACCGCGCCCAGCGTTAACGAGCCGAGAAATGTCATGATTGCAATCACCACGACAAGCGCGCGGCCGGCAATCGAATCTGCGGGAACGATCGGCGTTACGCTTTTCGGCAATATGTCCCGCGCCGCGTCCTTCGGTCGGAGCTCGCGCTGGCGTCTCTCGTCGAAATCGCCGGGCCTGTCGCGATCATTCATAGACATGAAGCCGGCCTTCATGCAGCACCAGGCGGCGGGCGTCGATCAAATCCATCAAGGCGATGTCGTGGGTCGCGATGACGACTGATGTCCCGGATTTGTTGAGTTCCATGAACAGACGCAGCAACCGGCGCGCCAGTTCAGGATCGACGTTTCCGGTCGGCTCATCCGCGAGCAGCAATTGGGGTTGGGCGATGACGGCGCGGGCAATCGCGGCGCGCTGCTTTTCGCCGCCCGACAGCACCGGCGGCAAGGCCAGCATCCGCTCTCCCAATCCGACCCAACGCAATAGCTCGATCACTTCATGCCGATAGCTCGCCTCATCCTTGCCCAGCACGCGAAGAGGGAGAGCAACATTTTCGTAAGTCGTCATGTGATCGAGCAGGCGGAAATCCTGGAACACGATCCCAATCCGGCGTCGCAGCGTCGCAAGCGCATCCTGGGACAGCGTTGCCAGATCGTGCCCGAACAAGGTGACAAGACCCCGCGTCGGCCGCATCGACAAATAAAGCAGCCGCAACAAGGAGGTTTTGCCGGCACCCGAAGGGCCGGTCAGGAACTGAAAGGAATGAGGCTCTACGCGGAACGAGAGGTCGCGCAAGACCTCCGGTCCCAATCCGTAGCGCAAGCCCACATTTTCGAATCGGACCACGCGGTCCTCCGGAATCGGCTGCTACTCAGATGTGTCGCGGGTCCGCTTAAGGATGCATTAACGATCGCGAACCATCGCTCTTATACGACAGAGCGCCGTTGTTTTTTCATGGTTTTCCATCCGTTAAGGGACGGCTGCTAGGCTTGCCGCGCGGCCCGTCCATCTGACCCTTCATGCCGAGCGCTGAATGCTGATTGTCTGTCCATCCTGTCGAACCGCTTACCGGATCGAGGTCTCGTCCCTCGGCGCCGGACGTTCGGTACGATGCGCCCGCTGCCAAACGGTATGGTTCGCTACCGCTGATGACGTGGCGACCGCAACCATGGATGCCACTGAAAGCCGCGCCGCAGCCTCGCAGGCTGCGTCATCAACATCAAGCCCATCCCTTACCAATCAAGCGGATTGGACGGGGGATGCCGGGGAAGATACAGAGCCGCAACCGAAGAACGAAACGGCTGCGGTCAACATGATCGATTCCCCTTCCCTGGTCCCTTCAATGCCTGAAGACGGCAGGGACGAGCCGTCCGATGCGCAACTTCCGGTGGCCGAGGATATTGAGTCGATTGCCGCGCGCCGCCTCAAATCGAATAAACCTGCCGGCAAACGACCGGCCAAGCGTCCCTTCTTGCCCATCCCCGGATTGCCCGCGATCATCCTCGTACTGGTCTGTATCCTGGCCGGACTGATCCAATGGCGGTCCGCCATAGCCCGCACACTGCCTCAGACCGCTTCGCTATATGCCCGTCTTGGACTACCCATCAACATCAGAGGGCTTGAGTTTCAGGACGTGAAAACTCAGACCGAATTCCATGATGGCATGGCGGTCCTGATCATCGAGGGCACAGTCGTCAACGCCGTCAGACAGACGGTTGAAGTGCCGCGTCTTCGGTTTGCACTCCGCAATGCGGCCGGAAACGAGGTCTATGCCTGGACCGCCTTGCCAGCGCGGTCCATTCTGGGGAGCGGCGAGAAATTGCCGTTCCGGTCACGCCTGGCATCGCCGCCAGATGATGGGCGCGATGTCATCGTACGGTTCTTCAACCGTCACGATGCGGCTGCTGGCTCTCACTGAGGGTATTATGTCCGCTTCCAAAGTCCGCGTCATGTTCGACGCCGAGACCATCGCCACCCGCAACCATGCGCTCGCCGCCGAAATCAAGGCGACGAAGCCTGAGAAGCTTCTCGTCATTGCGGTCCTCAAGGGAAGCTTCGTCTTCGCCGCCGATCTGATCCGGGCGCTCCATGGCGTCGAACTCCAACCCGAAGTCGAATTCATATCGCTGTCGAGCTATCGCGAGGCGACAACCTCGTCAGGCAAGGTTTCGATCATCCGGGACGTAGAAAGCGAAGTGCGCGATCGCGACGTATTGCTGATCGACGACATCTTGGAATCCGGACGCACGCTTGCCTTCGCCAAGGACTTGTTCGCCGCGCGCGGCGCACGCCGCGTTCTCACCTGCGTGTTGTTGGAAAAACCCGGCAAGCGTGCAGTTTCAATCAAAGCTGACTTTGTCGGTTTCGTGTGCCCCGATGTTTTCGTCGTCGGCTATGGCATGGATGTCGCGCACGCCTTTCGGCAATTGCCGTTTGTCGGCGTCGTCGAGACCCTCGACAACCCGGGCAAGTAGACGAGCAAGTGAACGAAATGGCTCGTATCCTGATCGCCGAAGACGAAGATGTGCTTCGCCTCTCTCTCGAACACGCCTTGCAAAGCGACGGCCACCACGTCATTGCAACAGCGGATGGCGCCGCAGCACTTGATGTGCTTACGCGCGAGCGCGGCTCGATCGATCTGCTTCTGGCGGATATCAAAATGCCGGTCATGGATGGAATTGCACTGGCGCTTGCCGCCGCGCGCGATTATCCCAAACTCATCATTCTGCTGATGACCGGTTATGCCGACCAGCGCGCGCGCGCCTACGGCCTCGAAGCGCTCATCAAGGACGTCATCACCAAGCCGTTCACGCTTGCCGAGATCCGGCAAACAATCGGCGCTGCGCTGGCGACAAAGAAATAATTTGAAAACGGCTTATAGATTAAGCCAGATCGTCCCGCTCAATACTCCTTGAGCAGCCGCTCAAGGTAATCGAGTTCGAGTTGCGGACGCTGCGGATCGCTGAAGCGTCGCCGAAGTTCTTCAAGAATCCGTTGCGCCCGCTGCACATCGAATTCCTTAGGCACCTTCACGCTGACATCGTCGTTATAATCGCGATTGCGCATCGGCCGGCCAAGCGGATCCGTGTCCTGTCCCGCACGCTGCCCGGGCCTGCCCGGTCGCATCCCCTGCCCCGGCCCGTCCTGCTGCATTTGCTGAGCAAGACTCTGAGCACCCTTTTTGAGCGCATCGATGGCGCGGCCCTGCGCATCGACCGCATTGTCCGCATTGCCCTCGCCAAGGGCTGCTTCCGCATCTCCCATCGCGTCTTCGGCGCGGCCCAATTGAGTCCCCCCTTGACCCTGCTGGGCTTGACCTTGCTGTCCTTGGCCCTGCTGGCCCTGTTGGCCGAGTTGGCCGCGCTTGCGCAATTCTTCGAGCATCTTTTTTAACTGATCGCGCAGCGCCTGCTGATTTTTCCGTAGTTCGCCGAGACCTTGGCCGGACTTGGGATCGCGCTCACCTTGCTGACCCTGCTGGCCCTGTTGTCCCTGTTGGCCGCGCTGTCCGCGTTGCTGGCGCTCGCCACGCCGCATGTCCTGGCCTTCGCGATAGGTGCGATCGCGCAATTCCTGCTGCTGACGCAACATATCGCTGAGCTCATCAAGCGCCGACATGTCGTCGTCGCCGTCCTGGGGGCCACCGGGCTGCGCGGTCTGTAGATTGTCCAGCATCGATTGCAATTCATCGAGCAGCCGCCGCGCCGCGTCTTTCGCGCCCGACCGCGCCATACTCTCGATACGATCAAGCATGCTCTTGAGATCCTGCGGTCGAATGAACCGCGTATTTGGATCAAGCGGACGGGCAAGCTGTTGCGGATTTCTGCGTAATTGCTCCGCCAATGCCTGGAAGAGCTTATCAAGTGCGGCTCGCAACTGATCGGTCAGCCGCTTGATTTCATCATCGGGCGCGCCACGCTCAAGCGCTTGGCGCAAGGCATCCTCGGCCGCGCGCAATGCCTGTTCCGCATCGGACAGATTTCCATCTTCGATGCCGAGCGCCATCGACCACAGGCGGGTCACAACATCGCGCAGCTCATCGTCGCTTTTGGCATGACCAAGCTGCCAGTAAATCGAACGCAATCCGAGATAAACCGAAAGCTGGGGCGTAAATCGCTCAGGCGCAATCGTCAGCGCATCAAGCGCAATCAACACCTTGTTGGTCGCCTCGGCATCAAGCGCGAGTGTGCGACGCTGCTCGACCAACACTTTTGCCACCGGATTGGCAAATGTCCGCTCGGGCAATTTCAGCTCTTGTGCTGCGCTGCGCCCCTCATTGCCGGTCTCGTCGCGGGCGATCAGCGTCATCAGCACACGTGTTCCCGCCCAGGGATGATCCGTGAGGTCCTTGGTGGTTTGCCCTACGCCATTGCGTGTGCGCGCCTGCGGAAGCACCAGAGAAAAATCCGGAGGTCCAAAGAGGGGACGCGGCGGCTTGCCGTCGATGCCGGTTTCGCTCTTGCGGGCGAAGGTCGCTTGCGCCGCGATGACGCCGTAATCGTCTTCGAGGCGATAAACGAGATGCAGTCCACCACGCGCCTGGGCCTCGGGATCCTTGGCAAGCGCGATGGTCGGCGGGCGATCGGGGATCGCAATGAAAGCCCAACGCACATCATCATTGAGCAAACCGCGAACACTGGCCGTGCCGTTCTCGTTGATCGTAAAGCGGCGCTCCTCGGCGCCCTTGGGAGGAGCAGCCGCAGGCATTGCTGCTTCGATGAGACCGCCGGTGACGGCGACATCAAAGTTTGACGCGCCACTGGCGCGCACCACAAGCACACTGCCGGCCGGCACCTGCTGAGCGACGGCGGCCTGATAGGGCTCGCCCGCGCGGATGCCAGGAAGAATAATCGGCGGCCGGCCCGTATAGGACGGAGGTGTAACCCAGGCATCAACGCGGAAATTCGCGGGCGAAACAACGCCCGCCCAATCAAATGCCGCCTTGATTCGTTTGATACGCTCGCCTCCAGCACCCAAAAATGTCGGTACGAGCAGGATCAATACCAATGCACGCAACGCAAATGGATCGCGCCGGGAAAAGTTTGGTGCCGGAATTCCCGACTTGAGCGCCTGTGCCGCTTGCGCGGCGCGCTCGATATGCGCGCGCCACAACGCGGCAGAAACCTGATCGTCTTTGTTGGTGGCAATTTCATCGGCCATGGCGGTCGCCGGCCGGTGGGCCAACCGGCTGCCGCGATCAAGGCGCTGTAAACCGTCGCTGATGCCGGGAATACGAAAACGCACCAACGGAAAGGCGCTCGTCACCAACAGAACAAACAGCAGGAACAACGCAAGCGCACGGCCGATCGGCGGCAGCACCAGCCAAAGCCCGGCCCAGGATAGCGCCAGAAACAGACCAGCAACCACGGCCATTGATGCGAGCGAGGGCCATAACCCTTCCCAAACAATCGCCCAACGGGCCCGCGACAAAGCCCGAGCAAGCATCGCTTTTGCGATGCTATCGCTGCTGCGGCGAGCTGATTCGTCGTGGGTTTCTGCCGGCCGATCCGTCACGGGTTCTCCGTTGTAAGAATGTCCCGGTCCTGACCATTATAACACGCGAATGGGCAGTTTTTCGGCAATAAAATGTCGCGACAGGCTCGCCTTCCCTAAACTCTCCGACACCGAAATCAGAACCAGGAGGGCATTCGATCGAGCGCGATCAGGTCCTCGACTTCAACACGCGGCCGCACCAGGGCCCATTCGCCGCCACGAACCAATGTCTCAGGCACCAGGGCGCGCGTATTATAGGTTCCGGCCTGCACTGCACCGTAAGCACCTGCCGACATGACGGCGATCAGATCACCGGCCTCCAGGGCCGGCAAGTCACGATCCGTCGCCAGAAAGTCGCCGGACTCACAGACCGGCCCCACCACGTCACTGCGGACCAGCGCCGCTTTCCCGCCCGATTCGAGCACGGGGCGGATTTCGTGATGCGCCTCATATAACGTCGGCCGGATGAGATCGTTCATCGCGGCATCGACGATCACGAAGGTCTTGGCTTCGCCGCGCTTGATATACAGCACGCGCGCAACCAGAATTCCGGCATTGCCGACGATCAACCGGCCCGGCTCAAAAATCAGAGTTGCGTCAAGTCCGCGCGTCGCGCGCTTGACCACATCGGCATAGGTCTTCGGATCCGGCGGCAGTTCGTCTGCGTCACGATAGGGAATGCCAAGTCCGCCGCCGAGATCGACGTGTTTGATCTGATGGCCGTCGGCGCGCAGCATCCGAACAAAATCAGACAGCAACGCAAATGCATCCTCAAACGGCGTCAATGCCGTGATCTGACTGCCGATATGCATGTCGATGCCGGCGATCTTAATGCCCGGCAATTTTGCCGCATGCGCATAGACATCGCGGGCACGGCTGATCGGAATACCGAATTTGTTTTCGGATTTTCCCGTTGAGATTTTCGCGTGCGTTTTTGCATCGATGTCGGGATTAACCCGCACGGCGATTTCCGCGACCTTGCCCTTCGATGCGGCGATTCCGGAGAGCAGTTCAAGCTCGGGCTCCGACTCGACGTTGATGCAAAGAATTTGCTCATCAATCGCGAAGGCAAGTTCGCGCGCGGTCTTGCCCACCCCGGAAAACATGATTTTCTCGCGGGGAATTCCCGCCGCAAGCGCGCGCCGCAGCTCACCTTCCGACACAGCATCGGCTCCAGAGCCGAGCCGCGCCAACGTTTTAATCACTGCCTGATTGGAATTTGCCTTGACCGCGTAGCAAACAAGCGAGGGTACATCGGCGAATGCTTCCGAAAACACCCGATAATGGCGCTCAAGCGTTGCGGTCGAATAGCAATAGAACGGAGTCCCGACCGCCTCGGCGAGTGCCGTGATATTCACCGCCTCGGCGTGGAGAACGCCGTCGCGATAGGCAAAGTGATGCATTGCCCGCTCAGTCGAGAAGCCAATCAATGGGCAGCCGCTTCTTTGCCACCGAAGGGGCAAGAGGACGGCCGTCCACCGTGGTGTTGTAGGGAGCATCGGGCTTTGGCGCGACACCGGCTGCATCTGGAACAGGCTGATCGATCGCCGCACTCGGCGGTGCATCAAGACCGCCCTTGCGCCCACAGGCTGCAAGCGACATGGCAAGCACGAGCACGCCAATCAGGGCAGTTCGGTGAACAAGATCAATCAACGGGCGAGTCACAGCCACACTCCTAGAGCGCGATGAAGAAATACCATCGCGCTCTATCTTTATGTTTGAGCATGATCCCCCGGGTGCCCGAGGGCAAGCTTTTCGGAAAACCGGTATCCACTTTTCCGGATCATGCATCTACAGATGCCGCACCATAGCAGATCGCGCCGACGAGGCGAGCCCTTCGTATCGGGCAATGACGGCGCCATCGCGGCTGCAGCTACTCCATCTTGCCGAGCTTTTTCAGCCACTTGCGCGCTTCTCGACGGACATTGGCCGGCGCGGTCCCGCCATAGCTTACGCGGCTTTTCACGGACTGTGTCACCGAGAGCACAGTCTGCACGTCCGCGGTGATGCGTGGCTCGATGGCTTGCATCGCCTCAATCGGCAGCTTGTGCAGCGGAACGCCTGCTTTTTCTGCCGCCGCAACAATGCGACCAGTCACATGATGGGCTTCACGAAACGGCATTAGCAGCTTTTGTACCAGCCAATCCGCAAGGTCGGTGGCCGTCGCATAGCCCTCTCCTGCCGCTTTCTTCATCCGCGCCGTGTCGGGCTCCATGTCGCGCACCATGCCGGTCATGGCCACGATTGAAAGCGACAGCGCGGCCATCGCATCCATGGCGCCCTCTTTGTCTTCCTGCATGTCCTTTTGATAGGTCAGTGGCAGACCTTTCATCACCACCAGCAAGCCGTTGAGCGCGCCAATGACCCGGCCCGTTTTGGCGCGCACCAGTTCCGCGGCATCGGGATTGCGCTTCTGCGGCATGATCGACGAGCCGGTAGTGAACTTGTCGGAGAGCCGCAATAATCCGACAAGCGGCGACGTCCAGAGCACGATTTCCTCGGCAAAGCGCGACAGGTGCACGGCCGCAATCGCCGCAGCCGAAAGCGTCTCCAGCACGAAGTCCCGATCGGCCACCGCATCAAGCGAATTGGCGGTCGGCCGATCAAAGCCGAGCGCCTGCGCGGTCATGTCACGATCGAGCGGGAACGACGTCCCTGCGAGCGCGGCAGAGCCCAGCGGATTTTCGTTGAGCCTCTCCCGTGCATCGGCCAATCGCCCCCGATCGCGCGCCGCCATTTCCACATAGGCAAGCAGATGATGCCCGAAGGTCACGGGTTGCGCGGTCTGCAAATGGGTAAATCCCGGCATCACGGTCGCAGCGTGTTCTTGGGCTTTTTCCGCAAGGGCGCGCTGATATTCGGCAAGGCTGCGATCGATCTCGTCAATCGTATCGCGCATCCAAAGCTTGAAATCGGTTGCGACCTGATCGTTGCGGGAGCGCGCGGTATGGAGCCGCCCGGCTGCCGGTCCGATCAATTCGGTAAGCCGCGACTCGATGTTCATATGGATGTCTTCGAGCGACCGCTTGAACTCGAACTTTCCGCTTTCGATCTCTGACAAGATCGTGTCTAGACCGTGAGCGATCTTGGCGGCATCGTCCGCCCCGATGATGCCTTGCTTGGCAAGCATCTGGGCGTGGGCCTTGGATGCCGTGATATCCTGGCGGTAAAGGTGGCGATCGAAACCGATGGAAGCGTTGATTTCTTCCATGATGGCATCGGGCTTGGAGCCGAACCGGCCGCCCCACATCTTGTTGCTCATGGCTGTTCCACCGAGGTTTTAATGACCGCCTCTTCCCCTGAAGACAAGCAGACCCGCTGGGGCGCCATACTTGCCGCCGCCGCGCTTGCCGGCGCAGTGGCAGGGCTTGCTGCGGTATACGGGATTGGCGCCTTTCAAGGCAATGCAGGCGTTGATCCAGCCTGCCGGCAGACGGTTGAAACGGCACGGCGGATAGCCCCTCTGGTCCATGGGGACGTAGCCGCCATTACGGTTGCAACCGAGCCCAAGCGGATCCCCGACGTTGCTTTCCGCAACGATGCCGGACAACCCAAGACGCTGGCCGATTGGCGGGGCCGCTATGTGCTCCTCAATCTATGGGCAACCTGGTGCGTCCCGTGCCGCAAGGAGATGCCGGCGCTGGATGGCCTGGAAGCCAAACTGGGCGGCCCGAAATTCGAGGTCGTAGCCGTCAATATCGATACGCGCGACGCCGATAAGGCGAGAACCTGGCTAAAGGACGTGGGCATCAGCCGGCTTGCCTATTACGCCGATCCATCCGCGAAAGTGTTCCAGGATCTCAAAGTCGCCGGCCGCGCCTTCGGCATGCCGACGACGATCCTTGTCGATCCCCAGGGATGCGAAATCGGCTCGTTGGCGGGCCCCGCCGAATGGTCCGGGGAAGATGCGGTGAAGCTTATAACAGCGACGATTGCGCCGTAGCAGACGCGGGCCGTTTTCGTCAGGCCGTTTTGTTGACGTGACCGCCGACACCAGCCGCTAGGCTGCTTTGCGCGGACGCATCGAGCAGGTTTGCAATGGCTGCATCTGCCTTGGCATTGTTGCGCAATAGCGACGCGGCAAGATTAGTTTGAGCCAAGCCTTGCTTAGCACCGATAAAGGCAGCGGAAAGCGCAGTGGTATCCATGGGGCGTTCTCCAGCTGGTTCTCAGCAAGATAGGCCCGCAGGGTGCCGCGCCGAACTTAACGAATGCTAACGTCGGAAGATAAACAACAACCCATCGCCGAATGAAATCACCTCAGGCGATGACAGGGTTAAACAACGCTTAACGCGTCGGAACCGGCTTTTCACCGCGATAATCGTAGAAACCGCGTTGTGTCTTGCGGCCAAGCCAGCCGGCTTCAACATATTTCACCAGCAGCGGACAAGGCCGATACTTTGAATCCGCCAAGCCTTCGTGCAGCACCTGCATGACCGACAGGCAGGTATCGAGCCCGATGAAATCAGCCAATTGCAGCGGTCCCATCGGGTGATTGGCGCCCAGCCGCATCGCCGTATCGATCGCCTCGACATTCCCGACGCCTTCGTAAAGCGTGTAGATCGCCTCGTTGATCATCGGCAGCAAGATACGGTTGACGATGAAGGCGGGGAAATCCTCGGCCACGGCGATTGTTTTGCCGAGCGTTGCGACGAAGGCTTTGGTTGCTTCGAACGTCGCGTCCGAGGTCGCGATGCCGCGGATCAACTCGACAAGCTCCATCAACGGCACGGGGTTCATGAAATGAATTCCAATGAACCGCTCCGGCCGATCAGTCGACGAGCCCAGCCGCGTAATCGAGATTGAAGACGTATTCGAACCGATAATGGCTTCTGGCTTCAGGATCGGACACAGATCAGAGAAGATCTTGAGCTTTACGTTTTCCTGTTCCGAGGCCGTTTCAATCACCAGATCGCAATCGCCCAATTTTTCGAGGGTCTCGGCCGGCGTAATGCGGGCAAGCGCATTCTGGCGATCCTCTTCGGTAATCAGCTTCTTGCTGACCTGGCGGGCCATGTTGCCGTTGATTGTGGCGAGGCCCGACTTAATGCGATCAGCCGAAACATCATGCAGCTGCACCGGGAAACCCGCGAGCGCGCAAACATGACTGATCCCGTTTCCCATTTGACCGGCACCGATAATGCCGACTTTGCCAATGGCGACTTTCATGATGATGCTTATCCGATACCTGGGCCGAGCCCCTCGGGACGGCTGCTGAGCCAGTCCATTATAGGGCCGCCTACCTCATAGTTTTACGATGATCCGCACGCCGACACCATCGCCCTGGCGCCGGATTCACTCAAATCGTAAAGGCGTGCTTACGAGTCACTTGACCTTGCCGAGTTCCTTTTCGAGTTCCGGAAGCACCTGGAACAAATCGCCAACAATGCCGTAATCGGCAACCTGGAAGATCGGCGCTTCCTCATCCTTATTGATCGCAACAATCACCTTCGAATCCTTCATACCCGCAAGGTGTTGAATCGCCCCAGAAATTCCGACCGCAATATAGAGCTCGGGCGCCACGACCTTTCCGGTCTGGCCGACCTGCCAATCGTTTGGAGCATAGCCGGCATCGACCGCCGCACGCGAAGCACCGACGGCAGCGCCCAACCGATCAGCCACCGGCTCGATATACTTGGTAAAATTCTCACGGCTCTGCATAGCCCGGCCGCCGGAAATCACGATCTTGGCGGCTGTCAGCTCAGGACGATCGGATTTCGACAATTCTTCGCCAACAAAGCTGGAAATCGCAGGATCCGCCGCTGTCGGCACGGCCTCGATCGGCGCAGCCCCTCCCGTACCTGCGGCCTGGAAGGCAGTTGTGCGAACGGTGATGATCTTTTTGGCGTCGTTCGAACGGACCGTCTGGATGGCATTGCCCGCATAGATCGGACGCTCGAAGGTATCGGCTGCCACGACCTTAATGACGTCGGAAATCTGCATCACATCGAGCAGAGCGGCGACCCGCGGCATCACGTTTTTGCCGCCGCTCGTCGAAGGTGCAACGATTGCGTCGTAGGAACCGGCAAGCGACACGACCAGCGCGGCAAGCGATTCCGCAAGCCCGTGTTCGTAGATCGCCGCATCGACGAGCAGCACCTTGGCAACCCCATCAAGCTTGCTCGCAGCCTCAGCGACAGCACGGCAATTCGCTCCTGCGACCAGCAGATGAACGTCGCTACCAAGCGCTCGCGCGGCACTCAGCGCTTTAGGCGTTGCTTCTTTAAGCGACGTGTTGTCGTGCTCGGCAATCAGCAGGGTTGTCATTACAGCACCCCCGCTTCGTTCTTGAGCTTGCCGACAAGTTCTTCAACCGAGGAAACCTTGGCACCGGCTTTGCGCCCGGCCGGTTCGCTGATCTTGAGCACATCAAGGCGCGGTTTTACCTCGACCCCATATGTCTCGGGGGTCTTTTCGTCGATCGGCTTCTTTTTGGCTTTCATAATGTTGGGTAGGCTCGCGTAGCGCGGCTCATTAAGCCGCAGATCGGTTGTGATGATTGCGGGTCCCTTGAGCTTCACGGTCTGCAAACCACCGTCCACTTCGCGGGTCACCAAAATGTCAGAACCTTCAATGACAATCTTCGACGCAAACGTGCCCTGCGGCCAGTTAAGCAGCGCGGCCAACATCTGACCGGTCTGATTGCAATCGTCATCGATTGCCTGCTTGCCCAGGATCACAAGATCAGGCTTTTCCTCGGAGACGATGCCTTTGAGAATTTTGGCGACCGCCAGCGGCTCCGTTACCCCATCCGCCTTAACCAGGATGCCGCGATCGGCACCCATAGCGAGCGCCGTTCGGATCGTCTCCGCACATTGCGCCGGCCCAATCGAAACGCAGACGATTTCTGTCGCCTTGCCCTGTTCTCTCAGGCGAATAGCCTCTTCGACCGCAATCTCGTCGAAAGGATTCATCGACATTTTCACGTTGGTCAGCTCGACACCCGAGCCGTCCGCCTTCACACGAATTTTGACGTTGAAGTCAACCACCCGCTTGACCGGGACAAGAATTTTCATGGATTTCGCTCTTCGAATAACCGGTCACATCTAACCGAACGGCCGGCGCTGTAAAGCGGGGCGCACCCTAGAGCATGATCCGGAAAAGTGGAAGCCGGTTTGTGCGGACTTCGGGTGCTCCCGATTTCCGCCATCAGATAAATGTCCGCAAGTCGAAAACATTCGACTGGCGGATAAAGATCATGCTCAAACAATGAGCTAAAGGTGCGAATCCCTCGATGTGGCGCCTCAACAACCCTCACCTCGGGTTCGTAGTGTTCGGGGTCAACGTGCGCCAAAATCGTTCGATTTGGCTTAAACGATTGCAGCTTAGGACGCAGTGTGGCCTTAACGATTTTGACCCGGCACCCATAGCACATCGTGCCGCCCATTATCGTTGAGGGACCGGCTTGCCACAAACAGAAAGTCCGACAGCCGGTTGACGTATTTCAATGCGATTGCCGACACGGTTTCATCCGGGCGTTGTGACAGTTCCACCATCAGACGCTCGGCACGGCGGCAGACGGTGCGTGCAAGATGCAGATAGGCAGCGCCCGCGGTGCCGCCCGGGAGCACGAAAGACCGCAGCGGCTCGATCTCAGCATTGAGGAGATCGATCTCTTGTTCCAGCCGCGTGACCTGGGCCTCGGTCACGACAAGGCGCTCGCCGCCTGGCCCCTTTCCCTTACTCCGATCGGGCGTGCACAGATCGGCCCCCAGATCGAAAAGATCGTTCTGGATGCGGGCAAGCATGGCATCGACGCGCGGCCTGCCACCCGTATGCAGCCGCGCTAGGCCAAGCACGGCATTGAGTTCGTCAACGGTACCGTAAGCGGAAATCCGCAAATCGTATTTGGGGCGGCGTTCGCCTGATCCCAGCGCGGTCGTTCCGTCGTCGCCGGTGCGTGTGTAGATACGATTAAGAACGACCATGGCCGAACTCCGGATTTAGAACACGCGCTATCGCCCCATCGCCCAGACGGCGATCATTGCAATAACAATTGCGATGAATTGCAACAGCACGCGCAGCCGCATCAGACGTTGCGAGGTGTTTGGCGAGCCGCCGCGCATCATGTTGATCAAGCCGAGCAGCAGCACGAAAGCGACAGCGGCCATCGCGATCGGAAGGATATAGGTCGAAAGTGCATTTGACATGAAATTCTCTTAACATCGCATGGATCAGATGGCCATCGTTGCCGGATTGAGAAATACGATTGCTCCGTTAAGCACGGCCGCGAAAACGATCCACACCAGATAAGGCGCCAGCATCCATCCGGCCGGACGATCGATTTGAGCGAAACGCACAAGCGTCAGCACAACGAACCCACACAGCAGAACAATATCGACGAATGCCCATAGCGGACGTTCCGCACCGAAAAACAGCGGAGACCAGAGCGCGTTCAGGAAGAGCTGGATGCCGAACAAAACCAATGCCGTTCGCTTAGCACGCTGCGGAGCCTCAGAACTCCAAACCCGCCAGGCAGCGATTGCCATAAGAATATAGAGCGATGTCCAGACCGGTCCGAAAACCCACGGCGGAGGATTGAAAGACGGTTTGACGAGCCCCGCGTACCAATTCGGAATTTTGGGTAATGTCACCACGCCGCCATACCAGCCCACGGCAGCAACGATCATGAGCAGCACAAGAAGAGCGGGCCACGACTCCATTGATTTTCTGGTCAATCCGCTAAAAAACATTCAAAATCCCCGCAGCAATCAGGCCAAAAGGTAGATGGTAAGCGTCCTAACTGAAACGCACGCACTCCTAATGCGATCCCTTGGAAAGCCATAATGAACGATCGGCCCATCACACGACTCAAGCCGCAAACGATCCTTGCGCAAGCGCTCGGTGCCATTGAACCGGAAACCAAAGGGGTCGTACCGCCGGTTCATATGGCGACCACTTTCATTCGCGACGCGGATAACCAATACCGCTCCGGCTTCGTCTACGGCCGCGCAGACAACGCCACCACGCGGCAGGCCGAAGCGGTGATCGCTGCCCTCGAAGGCGCGCCGGAAGCCATGCTGTTCGGCTCGGGGATGGCGGCAGCAACTGCAATCGTCCTCGCGCTTGCCCCGCCGGCCCACATCATTGCCTCCCAAGTCATGTACTGGGCATTCCGGCAATGGCTGCTCAACGAGGCGACCCGTTTCGGTTATCGCGTTTCAATCGTCGATACGTCGAATCTCGATGCGGTGCAGGCGGCGATTCGCCCAGGCGAAACCAAGCTGATTTGGATCGAAACGCCCGCTAATCCGCTTTGGATCATCACCGACATCGCGGGCGTGGCCGAAATTGCCCACAAGGCCGGTGCAAAACTTGCGGTGGATTCGACGGTTGCCACGCCGATCCTGACGCGACCGCTGGCGCTTGGTGCTGACTTTGTCATGCACTCGGCCACCAAATATCTCAACGGTCATTCCGACGTCATCGCCGGCGCGGTTGCAACCGCAAGCGCCGACGAATTGTGGTCTCGCATCAAAACGGTTCGCTCCGGCAATGGCGCAATCCTCGGACCATTTGAGTCGTGGTTGCTGTTGCGTGGCTTGCGAACGCTCGATGTACGGGTTCGCTCGGCACAGAAGACAGCCATGGAACTTGCGACGCGATTGCATCAGCACCACGAGATCGCGCAGGTGCTTTACCCGGGATTGGAGGATCATCCCGGTCATGCGCTCGCACGAAAACAAATGGACGGATTCGGCGGAATGATGTCGATCCGCGTCAAAGCCGGCGAACGCGCGGCCGTTGCAACCGCCGCTCGCGTCGAACTGTGGAAACGCGCGACTTCGCTGGGTGGCGTCGAAAGTTTGATCGAACATCGCGCCTCGGTCGAAGGCGCGAACTCGCCCTGCCCGCCCGATCTGCTGCGGTTGTCGGTGGGGCTCGAACATGTCGACGATTTGTTCGCCGATCTTGATCGGGCTTTGCGTGCAGCGAACGCTTGATTATTCAGGCCGCCGATATACTCGCATCTAGCCGCGCATGATCAGCCGCGCGATTTCCGGAACCGGATGATTGGTCAAATCCTTTTCGATTTCGCCGATAATACGTTTAAGGACATCGCGATCCAGTTCGTGACGCAATAAGGCACGCGACCGCGCCGGAGCAACAATTACCAGGGCCTGGATATCCGCACTGCGCACAATGTCTTGGATCGCCGCGGCCACCCCGCATACAAACCGCTGCTCTGCGAGCGAATGCCAATCCGTTTCGCCCATCCCGGAGCGACGATTATCAATGCTCGAAAAAG
Source organism: Xanthobacteraceae bacterium (assembly GCA_036262895.1). Taxonomy (GTDB): domain Bacteria; phylum Pseudomonadota; class Alphaproteobacteria; order Rhizobiales; family Xanthobacteraceae; genus AP-16. Next base: position 2,402 of record DATAIA010000266.1, on the reverse strand, counting down.
CCCGACCGGGACGATCGCTTCCTTGTTCACGCGTGAGCGGATTATCGTCCCTTAAAACCTGCTCAACCCTCAAATCGACGTCGAACGCCGTGCCCGCGTTGCGCAGAAATAATGCCTTACATCCGTCGCACACGATGAGGCGGGCATCATGTGGAAGCGCAAACATCACATGCAAATTTTAGCATGCAGTGCCCCCCAAGCGTTGACGGCGATCAAATTCGCAAGAACCATTGATCGGCTAATTAGATCCGTCCAGCAGGCGACGCGCGATAACCTGGGCCTGAATTTCGGCCGCGCCTTCGAAAATGCTCAGGATACGGGCATCACAGAGCACACGGGACACTGCATATTCCAACGCAAACCCGTTGCCGCCGTGAATTTGCACCGCGTTGTCGGCGGCCGCCCACGCAACACGCGCGGCAAGCAGCTTTGCCATCCCGGCCTCAAGATCGCAGCGCCGCCCGGAATCCTTTTCACGCGCGGCGAAATAGACGATTTGCCGTGCGATCATGACCTCCACGGCCATCATGACGATCTTGTCGGCAACGCGCGGAAAATCGATCAAAGGCACCCCAAATTGGATGCGCTCCTGCGCATAACGCAGCGCAAGCTCCATGGCGGACTGGGCAACGCCGATCGCCCGCGCCGCCGTCTGGATGCGCGCGGATTCAAACGTCTGCATCAATTGTTTGAAGCCCTGGCCTTCCACCCCGCCCAGCAAATTCTCGGCTTTGACTTCGAACCCATCGAAACCGATTTCGAACTCCTTCATACCGCGATAGCCCATCACCTCGATTTCGCTGCCGGACATGCCCGGCGCGGGAAACGGATTGTCATCGGTCCCGCGAGGCTTTTCCGCCAGAAACATGGAAAGACCGCGATACCCGGGCTCCTTGGCATCCGTCCGCGCCAGCAGAGTCATAACGTCAGCGCGCACCGGATGGGTGATCCAGGTCTTATTGCCGTAAATTTTGTAAGTGTCGCCCTCACGCACCGCACGCGTGCGCAGCGACGCAAGATCCGATCCCGTATTGGGTTCAGTAAACACCGCCGTGGGCAATATTTCGCCGGATGCAATCTTCGGCAACCATTTGGTTTTTTGTTCGTCCGTACCCCCGCCCAGAATCAATTCGGCAGCAATTTCCGAGCGGGTGCCAAGCGAACCGACGCCGATATAACCGCGCGATAATTCTTCCGAGACGACGCACATCGATTCCTTGCCGAGACCCATGCCGCCATAAGCCTCGGGAATAGTGAGCCCAAATACGCCGAGCTCAGCCATGTGCGCGATGATTTCGAGCGGAATGTAACTGTTGGTCAAATGCCAATCGTGCGCATGCGGCACAACTTCGCTGTCAGCGAATTTGCGCATCTGCTCGCGGATGGCGTCGAGCGTTTCATCAAGTCCGCAGTCGCCGACTGTCGCGCCATGATGCGTGCGCATCAACGCAATCAAACGCGCCCGTTTCTCCGCCGCATTGCCGGATTCAATCAGCGCCTCCACCGCAGGCGTCATGCGTGCCACAATTTGCTTGGTGGAAAGGCCTAGATCCGCCGGCCTGACGATCTCGCCCTGGCTGATCGGGATGCCACCGATGATCTGCGCCAGATATTCTCCGATCCCGATATCGACCAGCAGCATCTCGACTTCGCCGAGACGGCCGGTTTCCTGCATGCGTTCGGCATAAGCGGCCAATTGGCGGGCAGCCTCGGCGTAGGTGGCAAGCCAGGCAAGTCCATGCGTCGCGCGCTGTTCGCGATCCATTAGACGTGCCGAAACTCGCCCCCCATCGCTTACACGTCCCCGCACGCTCGCTGTTGCATCCGCAAGCACCGCATCAACAAATGCAACCGCTTCACGGCTGTTTGACAATTGATCGCGGGAAGCAGTGCCGCGGGACACAGCAAGCGACATCTAGAATTCCTTTATTTGAGCATGATCTTACGGAAAACCGGTTCCCACTTTTCCGGATCCTGCTCTGGCGGTTATTTGCTTCTCATTGAGCCGCATGCATCGCGGATCTCATGAGAGGTGCGCTGCTTCGATCGCGTCGTCAAGTGTGCGCAATCCCAGGCGTGGCGCATTGACGAGCACCGCCATGTTGCCCGGCGGATGCTGGTTCTTCCACATTTTTGTATGCGCGAGCGGAATTTCCTCCCAGGGGAACACATGGCTCATGCAGGGATCGATCCTGCGATCGAGCACGAACTGATTGGCCGCACTTGCCTGCTTGAGATGGGCGAAATGCGATCCCTGAATTCGCTTCTGACGCATCCAGACATAGCGAGCGTCGAAGGTGAGATTATAGCCCGTCGTGCCCGCACAAAACACGACCATTCCGCCACGTTTGACCACAAGTGTCGAAACCGGAAAGGTTTGCTCGCCGGGATGTTCGAAGACG